>NZ_MEES01000007.1:0-77511 GCF_001724535.1 Paracoccus sp. SCN 68-21
AAGATCGCGAGGTCCATCGAGTAGCCGCCCTCGTTGGTGGACAGCGGCGGATACAGCACCCAGCCCACGCCCGAACCCAGCTGCTGGGTGCCGCCCGGCGACAGCAGCGAGGCGATGCCCAGCAGCAGACCGGTGACATACAGCCAATAGCTGAGGTTGTTCATGCGCGGGAAGCTCATGTCCGGCGCGCCGATCTGCAGCGGCATGAAGTAGTTGCCGAAGCCGCCGAACAGCGCGGGAATCACCACGAAGAACATCATCAGCACGCCATGATACGTGATCAGGACGTTCCACAGGTGGCCGTTCGGGCTGCACTCACGGGTGGCGTCGGCGAAGAATCGCGCGCCCTCCATGCACATGTACTGCACGCCCGGCTCGTGCAGTTCCATCCGCATGTAGACCGTGAAGGCCACCGCGATGAAACCGGCGATGCCGGAGGTGAAAAGGTAAAGAATACCAATGTCTTTGTGATTGGTGGACATGAACCAGCGGGTGAAGAACCCGCGCGTGTCATGATGGTCGTCGTGGCCGTGTGCGGCTGCGTCTGCCATACCCGAACTCCCTCAAGATGTCGTCGATCCGGCCTGTCGACCGTCATTATCACGCGTTCTTTAGACCACCTGCATGAATCGGGCAATGCGTCACTGTGGCCTTGCGGGCGAACGCCCCGTCATGCGGCGCATCGCCGCAGGCGCGATCACTCGGCCGGGGCGTCCGGCGAGACGGTCGTCAGATAGGCCGCCAGGTCCGCCTGGTTGCGGTTCAGCTTGAACGTCATCTTGCTGCGGGCCGAATCATCGCCCGACTTCTCGCGCACCCAGACCGTGGGGTCGGTGACATAGGCGATCATCTCCTCCTCGGTCCAGACCAAGTCGGGATTGGCCGCCTTGGCGGCCAGCAGGCCGTCGCCATAGCGATAGCCCTCCTCCTCGGCGATGGGGGTGCCGATGATGTTCCACAGGTTCGGACCGGTAGCGCCGCCCTTGACGATGTCGGTGCCACTGGCATCCTGGATCATGTGGCAGGCGCGGCACTTGCGGAATTCGCTTTCGCCCGCGACGGGGTCGCCGGTTTCCTGTGCAACGGCCGGAATGGCTAGGGTCGCGCCCAGCAGGGCGCCGACAATGGCTGATCTCATGCGTAGTTCCTCGCTCCGCCCCGTGGGTGGGGCCGTGGTCTCCCGACTGGCATCGTAGGGCCAGATCGAGGCGGAAGGCCAGCCACCGAAAGGTCGCATCGCAAGATTTGATCGGCCTTAGCCGAACTGGCGCGCGAACCCGTCCCGCAGGGCCAGATCCAGATCGGCCATCCCCACCGGCAGGCCCAGATCGACCAGCGAGGTCACCCCGTGCCCGCTGATGCCGCAGGGCACGATGCCGTCGTAATGCGACAGATCCGGGTCCACATTGATCGAGATGCCGTGAAAGCTGACCCAACGGCGCAGCTTGACGCCGATGGCCGCGATCTTGTCCTCGCGCATCTGGCCGTCGGGCAGGGGGGGCTTGTCGGGGCGCGGCACCCAGACGCCCACGCGTCCCTCGCGGATCTGGCCCGACACGCCAAAGCTGGCCAGCGCGTCGATCACCCATCCCTCCAGCTGTCCGACAAAGGCGCGCACGTCGCGGCCCCGCCGGTTCAGGTCCAGCATCACATAGACGATGCGCTGGCCCGGCCCATGATAGGTGTATTGCCCCCCGCGTCCCGTCGCATGCACCGGAAAGCGCGGCTGCAGCAGGTCCTGCGCCTTCGCGCTGGTGCCGGCGGTATAGATGGGCGGGTGCTCGACCAGCCAGACGGCCTCGGGGGCGGTGCCGGCCAGGATGGCGGCCACGCGGTCCTCCATGACGGCCACGGCCTGATCGTGGCCGGTCAGGCCGCTGCTGATGATCCATTCAACCATGTCCCGCGATGTGGCGGTTCCGCCCGGCCCCGTCAACATCGATCTGGCCGCGCAGAAAGCGCTTTTCTTTGCACCGCGCCTCGGCTATCAGGCGCGCACTGCCCGGATGCGGCCGTGGCGGAATTGGTAGACGCGCAGCGTTGAGGTCGCTGTTCCTTAACCGGAGTGGAAGTTCGAGTCTTCTCGGCCGCACCAACCTTTCTTTTCAAAGAAAATAAGGCAGGTATCAGGTTAAAGTATGGGGTGATCCCCCGGTCCGTCTCGCAGCGCTGGAGCAGGATGCTTCAGATCGGTTCGCATTGAATTGGTAAATGGATGCCCTCAAACGCCGTTGCCGTCACTCCAATTCGCTGAACGTCCGGCTCGTGTGACACTGTGTGAGGCATAGCTCCCAGCAGGGGCCACCTCCAGGGGGCAATGAATTGTCTTGTCGTGTTCTCCCCATCCCCGCACTGGCCATCATGGCTTTCTAGAACGCCCGGCACAGAGAATACAGGCGCGGCGTCATGCTCCGCTCGACTCCGACACGCCGTCCTCGGCCTCGAAGCCGGCCCCTGTCGAAATTCTCGCACCGCGGGCTGACCAAGGCGGGCCTGAGCGTGATGCTGATGAAGACCCGGCATCCCTCGCGGTTCGCGTCGTCGAAGAGGGTCGGCCTCACGCTGGCGTGCAACCAGTCGGGCGACCGCGACATCTTTGGCGGGATCACCAAAGCGGGGGACGTCACCCTCCGGCGGGTGCTTTGCCGGGAGGCGACGGTCATGATGCATGAGGACGGTTTTCCCGACGATTGGAGGCCGCTCGACATGGCTGAAACCATGGGTAGTACAGGACGCGCGCCGCCGCGGCGCGAAACGGGCCATGGTGGCCCTTGCCCGGCCCATCAGCGTGATCCTGCACTGGATAGCAACTGACGGCACAACCTTACGAAATCGAGGGTCTGCATGCACCGTGATCGGCTAGGCGCGGCACCGTTGCCTGCCTGACCGCAGGCCTTCGAGGTCTCCGCGGGTCGCGGTTCCGATGATGCCGTGGTCAGGACTGTTGCCGACCCACATCGGGCACGCCAATGAGATGGCCACACCGGACCTGCCTCATGATGGCGGCCTGCGCGGCATGTCACGGACCGAAGCAGCGCCCGCATGATCCCGGAGGAAGGTAGCCGCGACAGCCGTGCGACGATCAGACCAAAGCTGAAACCGCCACTCTGCGAACAGCAGCGCATGCGTGGAATCGCTTGACTGAAACGAACCCGTTACCGAAGGGCTGAGCATAGGTTTTATTAGTGAGATGCTGACCTGCCACGGGATCTTTCCCCCACCAGCAACGAAAGTCTCCCCAAGGAAGGAACGGGCATAAAGCGAGCAATGCGAACCGAAAAGCAAATCATCGGCATCTTGCAGAAGCATGAGGCCGGGGCGAACTGTGCCGCACGCACGGGATACCAGAGGGCGCGTTTTACGCTTGGAAGGCGAAGTCTGAACCGCTGCGGGTTTGCCGGATGCTTCAACGTCTGAGCAGGATGGAAGGTCATGAGCGAGACGACGAACAGGGTCTCCCGCGAGCTTCGTGAAAGCGCGGTGCGGCTGGTCTTTGGCAGCGATGGTCAGCATGAAGCGCGGTGGCAGACAGTCATGTCGATTTCCGTTAGGACCTTCTGTGCGCCCGAGGCGCTGACCGATTGGATCGAGAAGGCCGAGGCCTGTAGCGGACGGCGCATTGGTATCCCGGCAGACATCGTCGCGAATAGGAAGGCGCTAGAGCGGGGGAACCGGGAACTGCGCCAGAGCGAGGAGGGTCAGACGATAGCCTGGTGGACCGCTTTTCCGGTGAACGAGGTCCTGCGTAAGGCAAGTGCTTGTTTTGCGACGATCGAAGGCAGCAGCGGTATCGCCTCGAACGCTGCCTGAGATGCGGAAAACCCCGAGCGGTTCATGGTCGTGCCGGGGATCATGACGATCGCGCAATGCCGCGCCATCCGTCCGAGCGGTCGGGCGACGCCAGCCTGGTCAGGTCATATCCCTTGCTTGGAGTGACCGGCTGAGGCGCGATGGCATCCGGATCTGGATGGACGGCGAAGGGTGCTGCATCGACAACCCTGGGGCATTCACGCGGCACCATGGCGGTCACGCCCTCGATCATCGAAGGCCTGTGGCGGACCTGATATCTGGCTCCGCCTCGCTGAACGCTCGAAAGACCGGATCACAAGCCAAGGTGGGCATCGGGCGCTGGATCACGTTTCACAATCACCGGCGGCCAGACACCGCCCGCCATGGGCTGCCTCGACACCATCAACTGATCAGCAGCCACAGGCGGTAGCCTGGATCAGCCACTATCCAAGGATCGGCGAGTGGCTCAGGTTCTCGCGGCCAGCGTACTTGCGGTTTGGGACCCATCAAGTCGTTGGCGCCAAAGGAAAGAGGCCATATTTGGCCGCACCCAATCTCTCTTGGTCATGGATGTCTTGACGCCGTTGCGATGCGGGGCATTCTGGTGCCCTGACAATAGGGACGCCGATGCCCCTCTATTCCGCCGCCGCGCGACAAGAGACATTTCGCTTTGACGGGCTGGCCGCCGTGCTGGCCGCGGCTTCGCCTGAACGGTCAGGCGATCAGCTGGCTGGCATTGCGGCGGGCAGCGCGCTGGAGCGGGTCGCGGCGCGGCGCGTGCTGATGGACCTGCCACTGACGGCGTTCCTGAACGAGCCGCTGATCCCCTATGAGACCGATGAGGTCACGCGCCTGATCCTGGACGGTCACGACCGCGCGGCCTTTGCGCCGGTCGCGGCGATGACCGTGGGGGGCTTGCGCGACTGGCTGCTGTCGCCCGCCGCCGACACCGCCGCCCTGGCCGCGCTGGCCCCCGGCCTGACCCCTGAGATGGTGGCCGCAGTCAGCAAGCTGATGCGCAACCAGGACCTGATCCGCGTCGCGCGCAAGGTCCGCGTGGTGACCGCGTTCCGCAATACAATCGGCGGGCCGGGAGTGCTGGCCTCGCGGTTGCAGCCGAACCACCCGGCGGATGATCCGCGCGGCATCGCGGTGGCGGTGCTGGATGGGCTGCTGCAGGGCGCGGGGGATGCGGTCATCGGGATCAACCCGGCCTCGGACAACCTGGCCAATTGCCACGCGCTGCTGGTCGCGCTGGACGAGATGCGCCAGGCGCTGGAGATCCCGACCCAGACCTGCGTGCTGACCCATGTGACCAACGCGCTGACCCTGCTGGAGCGGGGCGCGCCGGTCGATCTGATCTTTCAGTCCGTCGCGGGCAGCCAGGCCGCCAATGACGGCTTCGGCATCAGCCTGTCCCTGCTGGCCGAGGCGCATCAGGCGGGGCAGGAGGCCGGTCGCGGCACCGTCGGCCAGAACGTGATGTATTTCGAGACGGGGCAGGGGTCCGCTTTGTCGGCGGATGCCCATCACGGCGTCGATCAGCAGACGATGGAGGCCCGCGCCCAGGGCGTGGCCCGCGCCTATGGGCCGCTGCTGGTCAACACGGTCGTGGGCTTCATCGGGCCGGAATACCTGTTCGACGGCAAGCAGATCATCCGCGCGGGGCTGGAGGATCATTTCTGCGGCAAGCTGCTGGGCCTGCCGATGGGGGTGGACGTCTGCTACACCAACCATGTCGAGGCCGATCAGGACGACATGGACACGCTGTCCACCCTGCTGGCGCAGGCGGGCGTCAGCTTTGTCATCGCGGTGCCGGGGGCCGATGACGTGATGCTGGGCTATCAAAGCCTGGCCTTCGAGGACATCGCCTATCTGCGCGAGATCACCGGCCTGACCCCCGCGCCCGAATTCGCCCGCTGGCTGGAGGGGTTCGGGCTGGCAGGTGGCACCCTGCCCGATGCGGGGGCGTTGGCCCGCCGCCTGGGTCTGCCCGCATGAGCGCGCCGGACCTGCGCCGCCTGTCCGCGCTGACGCCTGCGCGGGTGCGGCTGCAGGCCGGGGCGGGGGCCACGCGGCTGGCCGATCTACTGGCCTTTCAGGAGGATCACGCCGCCGCGCGCGACGCGATCCATGCCGCCGTCGACTGGGATGCGCTGGCGGGTGATCTGGCGCCGCTGCCGGTGCTGCGCGTGGCCAGCCGCGCGACCGACCGGGCGACCTATCTGCGCAGGCCTGATCTGGGGCGGCAGCTAGCGGATTGCGATCTGCCGCGCAGCGCGCCGCCGCTGCTGCTTGTGATCGGCGACGGGCTGTCGGCGCCCGCGGTCATGGCGCAGGCGGCGGGGGTCACGCGGGCGCTGGTGGGGCTGTTGCCCGAATTGCAGGGCCAGCCCGTCGTGCTGGCGCAGGGCGCGCGGGTGGCCCTGGGCGATGCGATCGGGACGGCGACGGGGGCGGGCATGGTGATCATGCTGATCGGAGAGCGTCCCGGCCTGTCGGTGGCCGACAGCCTGGGGGCATACCTGACCCATGCCCCCCGCGTGGGGCTGCGCGACAGCGCGCGCAACTGCGTGTCGAACATCCATCTGCGCGGCGGCCTGTCCCACGCCGCCGCGGCCGAGCGTCTGGCCTGGCTGGTGACCCAAGCCCGCCACATCGGCGCTACAGGCGTCGCCCTGAAGGATGAAAGCGGCAGCACCGGGATGCTGCCGCCGGATTAATTCGCGATCCGCGCCACGGCGGCACCGGCCCCCGTGGCGATCTGCAGCCGCGCCCATTCCTTGGCCGCGTCGTTCCTGGCCGACACTGCCTGCAGCCGGGCCGCCGCGCGCTGGCGGTCCACGTCCAGCAGATCGACCAGCGGCAGGGCGCCCGCCTCGAAATTGGTGCGGGCCAGCGCATAGGCGCGGTCATAGCTGGCCGCGGCCTGATCCAGCGCCGCAACCCGCTGGCGCAGGCGGCGCAGGGTCGACTGGCTGGTCTGCACATCCTCGACCGCCGCGGCGACCTGGCTGCGGAAGGCCAGATCGGCCTGGCGCGCCTCGGACAGGCGGCGGGTACGGGCGGCCCCCAACACGCCCTGATTGGCGACCGGCAGGCTGATGCGCGGGCCGAACCCCCAGGCCGTGGCCCCGCCCTGATCGCTGACCGTGCCCGAGAGCGACAACGACGGCAGCATGTCCGCCGTGGCGACCCCCACCGCGGCCAGCGCCTGCACCAGATCCTGCTGGGCTGCGCGGATGTCGGGGCGGTTGCGCAGCAGATCCGCCGGAACCCCGGTGCCCGGACCGGGCGGGATGCGCAGCGCGCCCGACCCGCCCTGCATCTGCGCCATCAGCGGCCCGGCCTGCTGGTTCAGCAGCGTGGACAGGCGATAGACCTGGGCGTTGAACTGTGCCTCGAAATTGGGCAGGTCGGCGCGGGCGATCTGCAGCAGGGCCTCGGTCTGGGCGATGTCGTAATCGGTGGCCAAGCCCAGGGCCTGGGTTTCGCGGGTCACCGACAGGGTGGCCTCGCGGGCGCGGATCGTCTCGCGCGTCAGGGCCATGGCCTGCTGGTTGAAGCGGGCATCGGCATAGGCGCCGATCACCTCGGCCAGCCAGGCCAGGCGGGTGACCTGGGCCTGCGCCTCGGCCGATGCGACGCCGGCTGTGGCCCCTTCGCGGGCACGGCGCGCGCCCCCGAACAGATCAAAGACAAAGCCCGCCGACAGGGTCGCGCTGCTGGTGGTCGCGGTGGGCTGGCCGTCACCGCCCGCGCGCACGCGGCTGGCCGAGGCCGGGTCGCCCGTGATCTGCGCCGACAGGGGCTGGGTCGCCTGCAGGTCGGCGGCGGCCGCGCGGATGCGTTCATTGGCGGTGATGATGTCCAGGCTGGTGCCCAGCCCGCCCGCGATCAGCCGTGACAGGGTGCGGTCCTGATAGCCCGACCAAAAGGCGTTGGTGCCGACCTGGCCCAGGGCGCCGCCCTCGGTTTCGGCAAAGGCACCCTGGACGCGGGTGTCGGGCAGGTCGGTGGGGTCGGGCCCCACCGCGGCACAGGCCGAGATCATCAAAAGCGCGCCAAGCGACAGCGTCGCGCGGGTCATGCGGAGATGGGTCACGAGGGTTGTTCCTTCTTGCGCGACAGCAGCGACCGGATCTTGAGCACGGCCACGTAAAAGACCGGCACCAGGAAGATCCCGATGGCGGCGGAGGAGGCCATGCCGCCCAGAACCCCGATGCCGATCGAGTTCTGCGCCCCCGCACCCGCACCGGAGGCGATGGCCAGCGGCAGCACCCCCAGCATGAAGGCAAAGGTCGTCATCAGGATCGGGCGCAGGCGCTGGCGCGAGGCGATCAGGGCGGCCTCGACGAAGGATTTGCCCTCCTTGACCTGCGCCTCGGCGAATTCGACGATCAGGATGGCGTTCCGGGCGGCCAGCCCGATGGTCGTCAGCAGGCCGACCTTGAAATAGACGTCGTTCGACTGACCGAAATACAGCGCCGCGACCAGCGCGCCCAGGATGCCCACCGGCACCGTCAGCATCACCGCCAGAGGCACCGCCCAGCTTTCGTACAGCGCGGCCAGCGACAGGAACACCACCAGCGCCGACAGCGCGAACAGCAGCGGCGCCTGGTTGCCCGACAGCCGTTCCTGGAACGAGAGGCCCGTCCAGGCGGTGCCATATCCGCCCTCCATATCCGCGACCATCTGTTCTATCACGCTCATCGCCTCGCCCGAGGAGAGGCCCGGTACCGCCGCGCCGCTAAGCTCTAGCGCCCGCGTGCCGCCGAACCGCGCCAGCGATTGCGGCTCCTGCTGCCAGCTTTGATCGGCAAAGGCGCCGAAGGACACCATCTCTCCCTGGTTGTTGCGGGCATACCAGCGGTCCACATCCTCGGGCTGGCTGCGGGCATAGGCCTCGCCCTGCACGATGACGGGGCGCAGGTCGTTGCCAAGCGCAAAGTCGTTCACGTCCCGCCCGGCAAAGATCACCGACAGCATGGCGTTCACGTCGCCGATGTTCAGGCCAAAGGCCGCGGCCTTTTGCTGGTCGATGTCCAGGCGCAGGGCGGTCTGGGTGTTGGCGGTCTCGTTGCCGCGCAGGTTGGTGACCTGGCCGCCCGCCTGGGCATCGGCCACCAGCTGGTTGGCGGCGGCCGCCAGCGCGTCCTGACCCTGTCCGGTCTGGTCCACCAGATACATGGTAAAGCCCGACGAGGTGCCCAAGCCCTGGATCGCGGGCGGCTGCAGGGCAAAGATCAGGCCCTGGCGGTTGGTGGTGAAGAAATAGCCGTTCGCCCGGTTCACCAGGGACGCGATGTCGAACCCGTCGCGTTCGGCGTAATCGCGCAGCTTGATGAAGATCAGCGCGTTGCTTTGGCCCGTGCCGCCAAAGCTGAAGCCCAGGGCGGCAAAGACCGATTCCACCGTGTCGGTTTCCTGGGTCAGCAGATATTGCTCGACCCGCTCGACCAGGGCCTGGGTCTGCTGGGTGGTCGATCCGTCGGGGCCCTGGATGATGGCCAGGGCGACGCCCTGATCCTCGTCGGGCAGGAAGGACCCAGGCAGACGGTCGAACAGCGTCATGACGCCAAAGCCGATCGCGACCAGCACCAGAAGCATCCGCAGCGGGCGTTTCACCAGCCGCGTCACGGCGCTCATGTAGCCGTCATTGACCCGGTCCAGGTTGCGGTTGAACCAGCGGGCGGGCGCGATGCCGCCCTGACCATGCTTGCGCGCCTTCAGCAGGCTTGCGCACATGGCAGGCGTCAGGATGACGGCCACGCCCAGGGACAGGATCATCGCCGTGATGATGGTGATCGAGAACTGGCGATAGATCACGCCCGTGGCGCCCGTCTGGAACGCCATCGGCAGGAACACCGCCGACAGGACCAGCACGATGCCGACCAGCGCGCCGGTGATCTCGTCCATGCTCTTTTCCGTGGCGGCGACGGGGTCCAGGCCCTCCTCCTCCATCACGCGTTCGACGTTCTCGACCACGACGATGGCGTCGTCGACCAGCAGGCCGATGGCCAGAACCAGCGCGAACATGGTCAGCGTGTTGATGGAAAAGCCCGCCACCGCCAGCACCGCAAAGGTGCCCAGCAGCACGACCGGGATTGCCACGACCGGGATGATCGTCGCCCGCCAGCTTTGCAGAAAGACCAGGATGACCAGAAAGACCAGCACGACGGCCTCGGCCAGGGTCTTGTAGACCTGGGTGATCGACTTTTCGACGAAGGGCGAGGTGTCATAGGGATAGGTGATCTCGACCCCCGGGGGCAGGGCGCCCGCCAGCCCGTCGATGGTCTCGCGCACTGCGGCGGCGGTGGACACCGCGTTCGCGCCGGTCGCCAGGTTCACCGCGACGGCGGCCGCCGGGTTGCCGTTATAGCGCGAGTTGCCGCCATAGCTCTCCTGCCCGATCTCGATCCGGGCGACGTCGCCCAGGAACACGGTCGATCCGTCCGGGTCGACGCGCAACAGGATGCTCTCGAATTCGTCGACGGTGGACAGCTGCGACTGGGCGGTGACGGACACGGTCAGGCGCTGGCCCTCGACGGCGGGCTGGGCGCCAAGATTGCCGACGGTGACGTTGGTGTTCTGGGCGGCGACGGCGGCGGTCACATCGGCGGGGGTGACGCCGTATTGCACCATCCTCATCGGGTCCATCCAGATCCGCATCGCATAGCCCGACCCGAAGGTGTTGATCGAACCGACCCCCGGCGTGCGCTTGACCGGGTCCTCGATGAACTGCGCGATCAGGTCGCCCAGCTGGACGGTGGAATAGCTGCCATCCGCCGCCGTCAGCGCCGCCACCAGCAGGATAGAGCTGGACGAGCGTTCGACCTGTACGCCCTGCTGCTGCACCACGTCGGGCAGCTGCGAGGTGACCAGCTGCAGCTTGTTCTGCACCTGCACCTGGGCGATTTCCGGGTCGACCGTGTCGTCAAAGGTCAGCGCGATCGAGGCCGAGCCCGGCGTCGAGTTCGACGTCATGTAGGTCAGCCCGTCGATGCCGGTCATGGCATCCTCGATGACGGTGGTGACCGAGGATTCGACGATCTCGGCCGAGGCGCCGTTATAGGCGGCGCGGATCTGGACGGTCGTGGGGGCGATCTGGGGATATTGCTCGATGGCCAGACTGTTCAGGCCAAGCGCGCCGACCAGCATGGTGATCAGCGCGATCACCCAGGCAAAGACGGGGCGGTGAATGAAGAAACGGGCCATGCGCTTACTCCGCCGCGGGTGCGGCTGCGGCATCCGCCGCGGGTTGATTGGCGGCATCCGCTGCGGGTGCGTCCCCGGCCGGAGCCAATTCGCGCACCACGCCGGTCTGGTCGATGGTCACGGGGACGGTGACGACCTCCATGCCCTCGGCCAGGCCCGCCAGGCCGTCGACGACCAGCAGGTCGCCATCCTCCAGCCCCTCGGTGATGATCCATTGCTGATCATAGCTGCCATCCTCGGTCAGGCGGCGCTGGCTGACCTTGCCGTCCTGGACGACCCAGGCCGTCAGGGTGCCGATCTTGTCGCGCGTGGCCGAGGATTGCGACACCAGGATGGCCGAGGTCACGCCCAGCTCGACCTTGCCGCGCAGGAACATGCCCGGCAGCAGCAGGTTGTCGGGATTGTCGAAACGGAACCGCGTGTCGATCGACCCGGTCGAGGTGGACACCGTCACCCCCGGCGCGACCAGCTGACCCACCGCCTGATATTCGCGCCCGTTCTCCAGCGTCAGGGTCGCGGCCAGTTCGTCGTTCAGGCGCAGGCTGCCATCGGTGATGTCGTCCAGAACGCTGAGAAACCGCGACGAGGGTTCGTACATGTCGACCTCGATCGGGTCCAGCTGGGTGACCGTGGCCATCGCCTCGGCCTGGCCCGCGGTCACCAGATCGCCGACCGATGCGGCGGCCACGCTGGCGATGCCTGCAATGGGGCTGGTCACCGTCGTCCAGTCCAGATCGGCCTGTGCCAGCGTGCGCGTGGCTTCGGCCGATTGAAGGGTGGCATTGGCCTGGTCCAGCGTGGCCTGAGCCTGCTCGACCTGGGCCTGGGTGGTGCCCGACCCCAGCAGCTGCCGCGTGCGGTCAAAGGACGATTGCGCCTGCGTGACCTGGGCCGTGGCCGAGGCGACCTGCGCCTCGGCGCTGGCCAGGTTCGCCTGATAGGTCGTGTCCTCGATGCGGAACATCGGCGTGCCCGCTTCGATCGGGGCGCCGGGCTGATACAGGATCTCGGTGACGATGCCGCCGACCCGCGGGCGGATCGCGGTGTCCGAGGCCGCGACCGCGCGCCCCGGCATGGTGACGATTCGCGGCACGTCCTGGCGCGTGACGGGCATCACCCCGACCTGCTTGGGGGGCATCCCGCCCGGCGCCTGCGACCAGGCCATGGCGGGAAGCAGAATCGCGGCGACCATGGCGGCGCCGGTCGCAAGGCTGTATTTCGGCATTGTAATCGTCCTGGAAGTGCACTCGACGGTGCGTCACTGTCGGGCGCTGATTGCATGATTTTGCGGACTATGCAATATTTGCTTTAACTGCATGGATGCTGCATGGGGAGACTGCCACGAAAATGACCATCAACCTTCGCGACCGCCGCCGCCTGCAGACCGCCCGCGATATCCAGCTGGCGGCGCTGCGGCTTAGCCTGCGGCACGGCTATGCCTGCGTCACGACCGATTCCATCGCCGCCGAGGCCGGGATCAGCACCCGGACCTTCTTCAACTATTATCCGAACAAGCAGGCGGCGGTTCTGGGCATGCCCCCCCAGCTGGACAGTTGTGCGGCGGAATGGATCGTGACCTCGACCGGGCCGCTGGTTGACGATCTGGCCTGTCTGCTGGGCCGCATGCTGGAGGCGAAGGAGATCGACCGCGAGATCGTCCGCATGATCGAAAAGGTCTGGGACACTACGCCCGAGCTGATGGCGGTGTTCCGCAATTCGATGGACAATATCGCCCTGACGTTAGGTGGGCTGCTGCATACGCGCCTTGGCCCCGACCGCCAGCCCGAGGCGATGCTGATCGCCGAACTGGCGACCCATGCGCTTTCGCATGCCGTGCGCCACTGGGCCGCCGATGACGCGATGTCGGTCAGCGACATCCCCCCGATGATCGTCCGCCAGATGCGGCAGGTGGGGCACCTGCTGGTCTGAGCGGCGCTAGAATGTCAGGCGCGTGCGGCGGCTGTCGGCGTCGGCCGTGACCTCAAGCATGCCGCCGATCTGGGCGGTGGCGCCCTCCAGCAGGACCGACCCGAACCCCGCATCAGGGTCCGCGCGGTCCGGATCGGTGGCGTTGGGCGCGTCATAGCGTTCGGTCCAGTCCAGCACGGTGCCGCTGTCGTCGCTGTGCCAGCTGACCTCCAGCGTGCCGTCCACGGGGCCCAGCACGCCGTATTTGAACGCGTTCGTCGCCAGTTCGTGCAGGATCAGCGACATCGGCACGACCCGCTTGGCCGCGATGGTCAGATCACCGCCGCCGATGGTCACCCGCGCGCCGCGATAGGGGGCCAGCGTGGTGTCGACCAGATCCTGCAGGCCGACCTGCGACCGGGTGCCCTTGGCCGTGGTCAGCCCGTGGGACGCGGCCAGCGCATTGATGCGGGTGCCGACCTCGTGGACGACGGTCTGGGCGTCGTCGGTCTCGCGGCCCGCCATCCGCAGCATGGCCGAGATCTGGGTGAACAGGTTCTTGACCCGGTGGTCCATCTCGGAAATCACCGCCTCGCGCAGGGTGGCGGCCGATTGCGCGGCGGTCACGTCCAGCATCACACCCAGCACCCGGCAGTCGCCGTCATCCGTGCCGAACCGCGCGCCCGCCGTCTCCAGCCGCACGCCAGAGCGCGCGTCGGATGCGGGCGTCAGCACCCGCCGAAAGCCCTGGCCCGCCGCGCAGGCCGCCAGATCGGCCAGCAGCCCCTCGCGGTCGGGCGCCGCGATCATCGCCGCAAAGGCCGAGATCGGCAGCTGCGCGGTCTGCCCCAGCCCCAGCAGGTCCGAACTGTCGTCGATGGTCAGCACCTGGGCGCGCGCGTCATAGTCCCAGACCGCAATGCGCGCCAGCGACCGCACGGCCTTGAGCCGTTCCTCCTGACGCTCGACCTCGATGCGCAGGTCGCGCAGGTCGGTCACGTCCTCGAAGACCAGCATGGCGCCGTCCAGATGCCCCTCGGGGCCGCGATAGGGTTTGGCGTCGATGCGCCAGACGCGATGGCCGGTGGCCTCGGGCAGTTCTGTGGTCTGCGCCTCGCCCTGCCGGGCGACCTCGGAGGCCATGTGCAGCAGGACCTCACTGGCAAAGACGTTGGACACATCCGCCAGCGGGCGCCCGTGATCCGACCGGCGCAGCGGAAAGATCTGCTGCGCGGCGGCGGTGAAATTGCGCACCCGCACGTCGCGATCCACCACCAGCAGCGGGATCTTGGTCGCCAGAAAGAAGTTCTGCAGGTCGCTGTTGGCCGCCGTCAGATCGTCGATCTTGGATTTCAGCTCGTCGTTGACGGTGCTCAGTTCCTCATTCGTGGACTGCAGCTCCTCGTTCATCGACATCATTTCTTCGTTGGAGCTTTTCAGCTCCTCATTGGCCGTCTCCAGCTCCTCGACGGCGCTGTGCAGCTCGATCCGGGTCAGGCGCAGCTGCTCCTCCAGCAGGTCCGACCGCGATTCCGTCAGGCTCAGCTCGTCCGTCTCATCCTCGGTGCCCGCGGCCAGCTGCTCGCCCGCCTCGTGGAACACCAGCAGGACGCTGCGGTCGGGCAGGGGTTCGGCGAACAGCGTGACCGGCTGCGACCCCAGGTCCGACCGTGCGGTCAGGTTGCGCATGATCACCGCGCGCCCGCCGGTCACCACCTGATCCAGCGCGGCGGCCACCGCCTCGCGCAGGCCGGGATGCACGATGGCGGGGGCCAGGACCGGGCGCCGCGCCGTCGGATCGACCGCCAGATAGCGGCCCAGCCTGCCCGCGGTCCACAGAACCTCGCCCGCGCGGGACACCTGCAGCGAGGCGGGCGCAAAGCGGTCCAGCACCCGGCGTTGTGCGGCCATCGCGTGATCGCGCGCGGTGGCGCCCTCGGGCGCGCGGGCGGGACCGGCGGGGGGGCGTTCGCCCTCGGCGCGCAGAAACGGCAGGTCCAGCGGCAGGCGGGCCGCGGTCTGGTCGCGCTGGAACAGCCGCGCGGGGCGGTCCATCTCGGTGAAATGGGCCGATTCCCGGCGCACCCCCTCGGACGGGCCCAGGAACAGATAGCCACCCGGACGCAGCGCGTAATGGAACAGCGGCAGGATGCGGCCCTGCAGTTCCTCGTCCAGATAGATCAGCAGGTTGCGGCACGAAATCATGTCCACCCGCGCAAACGGCGGATCGCGCAGCACCGAATGCAGCGAGAACCGCACCCGGTCGCGCAGCTGCGGCGTGATCTGCATCAGCGCATCGCGATGGGTGGTATAGGACGCGCGCATCTCCTCGGGGATGTCGGCCAGGGCGCTGATCGGATAGGTGCCCGCGCGGGCGATCTCGATCATCTGCTTGTCGATGTCGCTGGCGAAGACGGTAAAGCGCGGCCGCAGCCCCGCCGCCCGCATCTCGGTGTCGATCAGCATCGCCAGGCTGTAGGCCTCCTCACCCGAGGAGCATCCCGCGCACCAGACGCGCAGCTCTTCTCCTCCGGCGGCCGCGATCATCGGGCGGATGGCCTGCTCGCGCAGGGTCTGGAACAGCTCTGGGTCGCGGAAAAAGCGCGTGACGTTGATCAGGAACTCGTTCAGCAGCGCCTCGCATTCGTCGGGATGGCGCTTGAGGTGGCGCAGATAGTCCTTGGTGCTGGTCATGTTCAGCACATGCAGCCGCCTGCGGATGCGGCGGATCAGCGTCGACATCTTGTAGCCCGAAAAATCATGCCCGCAGCGGTCCAGCAGGTGCTGACAGATCAGCCGCGCATCGGCCAGCATCACGTCCTCGGGCGGGGTCGATCGGCCCGACTGAAAGAACTGCAGGATCGCGGGGACGATGCGGTCGGGGGGCAGGATGTAATCGACCAGCCCGGTCGATTCCGCCGACAGCGGCATTCCGTCATAGCGGGCGGTGCGCGGCTCCTGAATGACGCAGATGCCGCCATGCTCCTTGACCGCGCGCAGGCCCAACGTGCCGTCCGCCCCGGTCCCCGACAGGATCACGCAGGCCGAGGCATGACCGCGGTCATGGGCCAGGCTTTCGAAGAAATCGTCGATCGGGCGGCGCAGCCCGCGCGGCTGGTCGAAATCGGCCAGATGCAGGCGGCCGTCGCTGATCAGCATCCGCGACCCCGGCGGGATGGTATAGACATGCCCCGGCTGCAGCGTGGTGCCGTCGGTGGCCTGCTGCACGCTCAGCGCCGTGCGGCGGTCCAGCAGCTCGGCCAGCACGCTGTCATGGGTCGGGTCCAGGTGCTGGATCACCACATAGGCGGCGGGGTCCTCGCGGCGGGCATCGCGCAGCAGGTCGTGCAGTGCCTCCAACCCCCCGGCCGAGGCGCCGATGCCGACCACGGCGAAATCATGGCGCGTCGTCGCGCGGTTGGGCGAGGCGTCATTCATCGCGCACGGTGATCCTTGCAAGCGTGCTGATCGACCGTGCGATCAGGTCGGTGGAATCGGCCATGATCAGCCCGAACTCTCCGGCGGCGCGGCGCAGGTCGGTCATGTGGCGGCCCAGGGCGGCGTCGTCGCGGTTGCGGGTGCCCGCCGCCGTCGCCGCCGTCACGTCGAATTGCGACGCGAGGACATAGCGCAGCACGCCGTCGCTGCCGCGCAGCTTGGACATGAATACCAAGTTGATGAACGTGCGCCCGTCGCGTGTGTGGTTCAGCACCGGAAAGCGGGCATCGTCCTGCCCATCGTTGCGCAGGAAATCGGACATGGCGCGGACCTGATCGGGCGGCGTGTCCGGCCCCTGCAGGAACCGGCAGTTGCGGCCGCAGGCGTCATCGGTGCCATAGCCGGTCAGGGTCAGGAATGCTTCGTTCACCAGGCACAGCGGCATGTCCGGCAGCGTGGTGGCCAGGGACAGGGCGATCCGGGACCGCGTGATCTGGTCACGCAGCGCGTCGGGCAAGTCGTGGTGCATCGTCATCCTGTTCCGGCGGGGCGGTGGGCCGCCCGTCTGCGGCAGCAGTTTACCGGGCGAACAAACGGGGGGCAAATCACGTTTCGGCGCACGGCCCCGTGCTGCCGCGAACGACCAGATCAACCCCCAGGGTCACGTGATCGGTGACGGTCTGCCCCTTCATCTGCGCCAGCAGCAGTTCGGCCGCGCGCCGCCCCAGACGGGCGCGGTGCTGGCGGATCGTGGTCAGGCCGGGGCTGCAATAGGCCGCCATCTCGATATTGTCGAACCCCATGACCGAGATGTCGCGCGGCACGTTCAGGCCCGCCGCGATCAGGCCGTGCATCAGGCCGATGGCCATCTCGTCATTGTCGCAAAAGACCGCGCTGGGCCGGTCTGGCATCGCCAGCAGATGCGCCGCGACCTGCTGGCCGAACCTGGCGGTGAAATCCCCGGTCATGCGGTGGCTGTCATCCGGCGCGGGCAGCCCGGCCTGGGCCAGACCGCGCAGGAACCCCTCGCGGCGCGAGGTGGTCAGCGAACTGCCCTCGGGGCCGGTCAGGTGCAGGATGCGGCGGTGGCCCAGATCGGTCAGGTGCCGCGCGGCCAGGCGCCCGCCCTCGACATTGTCGGCCAGCACGCGGGGGGCAGACAGCCCCTCGATCCATTCGCAGGCCTGCACCAGCGGCGGGCAGCCCGCGCGCGCGAACAGATGCGGGTCCATCTGCCCGTCCAGCACGATCACCCCGTCCGATCGCGACCGCGTCAGATAGGGCCCCAGAACCGTCATTGCGGGCTGGTCGGGCACCGCCGTCGTGTCCATCACCAGCAGGCTGAGGTGATGCGACCGCAGCACCTCAGAGATGCCCGACAGGATCTGCGAAAAGAACGGATTGGCCAGGTTGGGCACCAGCGCCAGCACGCCGCCCACCTGCTGCTGGCGCAGGTTCCGCGCGGTGAAGTTCAGCGTGTAGCCGGTCTGGGCGATCGCCGCCTCGACCGCCTGGCGCGTCGCCTCGGACACGATGGCCGGGTTCGAGATGGCGCGGCTGACGGTCGCCACCGACACGCCTGCCAGCTTGGCGACATCGTGGATGCGGGGCGGACGGGGTTGATCTGACACGACAAACTTTCTGATGGGGTGGGTCAGGCTTAGCGGAAAAAACAGTGTTGTAAACCTTTTCATCCTGTGAGAACGTCACATGAAACCGATTACATGACGCGGAATCGGTCAGGGGGAGCTTCGGAGGGGAAGTTCCGGGAGGATGCATGAAGACCATCAAGGGCCCCGGCCTGTTTCTGGCCCAGTTCATGGGCGACACGGCGCCGTTCGACAGCCTGCCCGCGATCACCGCATGGGCGCGCGATTGCGGCTATCTGGGGGTGCAGGTGCCGTCAGGGGCGGCATCGCTGATCGACCTGGACCTGGCCGCGACCTCGGCCGGCTATTGCGACGATCTGGCGGGGCAGACGAACGGGCTGGCCATCACCGAACTTTCGGGCCATCTGCAGGGCCAGCTGGTCGCGGTGCATCCGGCCTATGACGCGGCCTTTGACGGGTTCGCCCCTGAGGCGGTGCGCGGCAACCCGGCGGCGCGGCAGACCTGGGCGGTGGATCAGATCCGCAAGACCATCGACGCATCGGCCAATCTGGGGCTGGACCGGATGGCGGCGTTTTCGGGCGCGTTGGCCTGGCCCTATCTCTATCCGTGGCCGCAGCGCCCCGCCGGTCTGGTCGAGGCCGCCTTTGACGAGCTGGCCGCCCGCTGGCGCCCTCTGCTGGATCATGCCGAGGATAAGGGCGTCGACATCTGCTTCGAGATCCATCCCGGAGAGGACCTGCATGACGGCGTGACCTTCGAGATGTTCCTGGACCGCGTGGACCAGCATCCGCGCGCCCGGATGCTGTACGACCCGTCACATTACCTGCTGCAGCAGCTTGATTACATAGAGAACCTGGACATCTATGCCGAACGCATCGGCATGGTCCATGTCAAGGATGCCGAATTCAACCCGACCGGGCGTCAGGGCGTCTATGGCGGCTTTCAGCCCTGGGCGCAGCGCGCGGGGCGGTTCCGCAGCCTGGGTGACGGGCAGGTCGATTTCGGGGCGATCTTCTCCAAGCTGGCGGTGATGGGCTTTGACGGATGGGCCGTGGTCGAGTGGGAATGCGCGCTCAAGCACCCCGAGGATGGCGCCCGCGAAGGCGCGGCCTTCGTGCGCGATCACATTATCCGCGTCACCGACCGCGCCTTTGACGATTTCGCAGATGGAGGGGCCGACATGACCGCCAACCGCCGCATGCTGGGGCTGGACCGATGAGCCGCCCCATCCGCCTTGGCATGGTCGGCGGTGGCGCGGGTGCCATGATCGGCAACGTCCACCGCATCGCCGCCCGGCTGGATGGCCGGTTCGATCTGGTCGCAGGGGCCCTGTCCTCGGACCCGGAACGCGCGGCGACCAGCGCGCGGGATGCGGGCATCGCGCGCAGCTATGCCGATTACGCGCAGATGGCCCACGACGAGGCCGCCCGCCCCGACGGGATCGAGGCCGTGTCCGTCTGCACCCCTAACCACCTGCATTTCCCGGTGGCGCAGGCCTTTTTGGCCCAGGGCATCCACGTGATCTGCGACAAGCCGATGACCGCCACGCTGGATCAGGCCCGCCAGCTGGCCGATGCGGCGCGGGCGTCGGACGCGCTGTTCATCCTGACGCATAACTACTCCGCCTATCCGCAGATCCGCCAGGCCCGCGCCATGATCGCCCGTGGCGATTTGGGCCGCCTGCGGCTGGTGCAGGTCGAATACGCGCAGGATTGGCTGACCGAGGACAGCGACAGCAAGCAGGCCGCATGGCGCACCGATCCGGCCCGGGCGGGCGCGGGCGGCGCCATCGGCGATATCGGCACGCATGCGTTCCAGCTGGCGCGCTTTGTGACCGGGCAGCGCCCTGAGATGTTGGCCGCCGACCTGACCAGCTTTGTCCCCGGCCGCGCGCTGGACGACAATGCGCATATCCTGCTGCGTTACCCGTCGGGGGCGCGGGGGATGATGTGGGCCTCGCAGGTGGCGCCGGGGCGCGAAAACGGGCTGCGCCTGCGCGTCTATGGCGACAAGGGCGGGCTGGAATGGCAGCACGACACGCCCGAAACGCTGCAATACACCCCCTTTGGCCAGCCCGCGCAGATCCTGCGCCGCGCCGGGCCGGGCAGCCTGTCCGAGGGCAGCCGCGTGCCCTCTGGCCACCCTGAAGGCTATCTGGAGGGGTTCGCGAACCTCTACTCCGAGGCTGCGGACGCAATCCGCAGCGGCACCATGCCCGACACCCTGCCGGGGATCGAGGACGGGCTGGAGGGGCTGCATTTCATCGGCGCCTGCATCCGGTCGGCCAAGGCCGATGCGGGCTGGGTCAGGGTGATGCCATGAGCGGTGCCATTCTGGCGCTGGAGGGCGTCACCAAATCCTTTGGTCCCATCGAGGTGCTGCACGGCGTCGATTTCGCCCTCCATCCCGGAGAGGTCCATGCCCTGATCGGAGAGAACGGCGCGGGCAAGTCGACCACGATGAAGATCCTGGCGGGCTATCTTGACCCGACGGGGGGCCGCGTGACCTTCGAGGGCAAGCCGATCACCTTCACCGGGTCGGATCAGGCCGAGGATCTGGGGATCGTCATGATCCACCAGGAGTTCAATCTGGCCGAGCATCTGTCCATCGACCAGAACGTGTTTCTGGGCCGCGAGCTGAAACGCGGCTTGCTGCTGGATCACAAGGCGATGCGCGTGCGCACGGCGGAATTGCTGTCGCGGCTGGAATGCCGGGCCGATCCGGGCGCGCAGGTCAGCCGGATTTCGGTGCCCGACAAGCAGATGGTCGAGATCGCCAAGGCCCTGTCGCGCAAGGCGCGCGTGCTGATCATGGACGAGCCGACCGCCGTGCTGACCGAGAAAGAAACCGAGATCCTGTTCCGCCAGATCGAGCGTCTGCGCGAGGAGGGGGTCGCGATCCTCTATACCTCGCACAAGCTGGGCGAGGTCAAGCGCATCGCCGACCGCGTGACCGTGCTGCGCGACGGGGTGATGGTGCGGTCGGACCGCACCGCAGACGTCACCGAGGACGACATGGCCACCGCCATGGTCGGGCGCGAATTGTCTGACCTGTTCCCGCCCAAGATCACCGCCCATGGCAAGCCGATCCTGGTGGCGCAGAACGTCACCGTGCCGGGCATCGTCCACGATGCCAGCCTGACGCTGCACAAGGGTGAGGTTCTGGGCATCGGCGGGCTGGTCGGATCGGGCCGCACCGAACTGGCCGAGGCCATCGCCGGTCTGCGCCCGCGCCAAGGCACCGTGCGCCTGAACGGGGCCGAGCTGCCCGCGGGTCAGGTGGCGCAGGCGATGCGCGCAGGCCTCGCCTATCTGACCGAGGATCGCAAGGGCGCGGGCCTGCTGCTGGAAAAGACCCTGCGCGAGAACCTGACCCTGCCGCTGCTGGAGACCTTCGGGCGCCCCCTGATCGACCGCAAGCGCGAGGAGGCGGCGCTGGACCGCGCCATCGCCGATTTCGCGATCAAGGCCCCCGACCGGGGCATGGCGGTGGGCGATCTGTCGGGCGGCAACCAGCAGAAGCTGCTGCTGGCCAAGACGCTGCTGTCGGACCCGCAGGTCGTCATCATCGACGAGCCGACGCGCGGCATCGACATCGGCACGAAACAACAGATCTATTCCCTGATCGCCCAGCTGGCGGCCGAGGGCCGTAGCATCATCGTCATCTCGTCCGAGATGCCGGAACTGATCGGCCTCGCCTCGCGCGTGGTCGTCATGCATGCGGGCCGCATCGCCGGCGCGCTGTCGGGCGACGCGGTGACCGAACGCGGCATCGTGGGCCTGGCGATGGGAATGGACGGATCATCAAAGGACCACGCCGCATGACCACGGCCACGAACACCCTGACCCGCCGCCCGCGCGTCAACCTGACCGTCATCGCGCCGCTGGTGGCGCTCTTGGTGCTGATCGGCATCGGCATGGCGCTGAACCCGAACTTCCTCAGCTGGGCCAACATCACCAACGTGCTGGCGCGATCGGCCTTCATCGGCATCATCGCGATCGGCATGACCTTTGTCATCACCGCGGGCGGGCTGGACCTGTCGGTGGGGTCGATGGCAGCCTTCGTGGCCGGGCTGATGATCCTGTCCATGAACATGCTGACCGAAAGCATGGGGCCGGGCCTGCCGGTGATCTTTGCGGGCATCGCCATCGCGCTGGCCACGGGGCTGGCGGCCGGTTTCATCAACGGCATCCTGATCACGCGGGCGGGGATCGAGGCCTTCATCCTGACCCTGGGCACCATGGGCATCTATCGCAGCCTGGTCACCTGGCTGGCCGATGGCGGCACCCTGTCCCTGGGCTTCGAGATGCGCGAGATGTACCGCCCCGTCTATTACAGCGGCGTCGCGGGCATCGCCTGGCCGATCATCGTCTTTGCCGTGCTGGCGGTCCTGGGCGAGATCACCATGCGCCACACCGCCTTTGGCCGCCACTGCGCCGCCATCGGATCGAACGAAAAGGTCGCGCGCTATTCGTCGGTGGCCGTGCTGCGGGTGCGGCTGGCGACCTATGTGCTGCTGGGCGTGCTGGTGGGCATCGCGGTCGTCATGTACGTCCCGCGCCTGGGTTCGGCATCGGCCACGACGGGCCTTTTGTGGGAGCTGGAGGCCATCGCCGCGGTCATCATCGGCGGCACGCTGCTCAAGGGCGGTTTCGGCCGCGTCTGGGGCACGGTCGTGGGCGTGCTGATCCTGTCGCTGATAGGCAACCTGCTGAACCTGACCGACTTCGTCAGCCCCTATCTGAACGGTGCCATCCAGGGCGTCGTCATCATCCTTGCCGTCGTGCTGCAACGAAACACCGGCGCGGCACGCTGATTTTAACCTGTGGGAGGAGTAACCACCATGAAGACGACCCTGATCGCCACCACCGCCTTGCTGAGCCTGACCGCCTTTCCGGCGCTGTCGCAGACCGTCGGGATCTCGATCCCGGCGGCGACGCATGGCTGGGCGGGGGCGCTGAACTTTCACGCCGACCGCACCGTCACGCGCCTGCAGGAGGCGAACCCCGACATGACCTTCGTGCTAACCACGACCTCGGACCCCGGTCAGCAGGTGTCCGACCTGGAGGACATGGTCGCCACCCGCAACATCGACGCGCTGGTCGTGCTGCCCTTTGAATCCGAGCCCCTGACCGGCCCGATCCAGCGCATCGCCGAAAGCGGCGTCTGGGTCACCGTCGTGGACCGCGGCCTGAGCCAGGAGGGGATCGAGAACCTCTATGTCGCGGGCGACAACGACAGCTTTGGCCGCACCGCGGGCCAGTACTTCGCCGACACGCTGGAGGATGGCGCCAAGGTCGTCGTCATGCGCGGCATCGCGTCGACCGTGGATAACGAGCGCGTGGCGGGTTTCGAGGCCGCGCTGGAAGGCTCGGGCATCGAGGTGCTGGCCATGGATCACGGCAACTGGAACCGCGACACGGCCTTCAACCTGATGCAGGACTGGCTGGCGCGCTTCCCCGAGATCGACGCGGTCTGGGCGGCCGATGACGACATGGCCGTGGGCGCGCTGGCCGCCATCGACCAGGCGGGCCGCACCGAGGACATGTTCGTCGTCGGCGGCGCCGGCATGAAGGAGATGGTCCAGCGCATCCAGAACAACGACCCCACCGTGCCGGTCAACGTGACCTATCCGCCGGCGATGATCTCGACCGCGATCGAGATGACGGTGCTGGGCCTGACCTCGGGTGCGCCGCTGTCGGGCGAATTCATCATCGCGTCCGAGCTGATCACGCCCGAGAATGCCGCCGATTACTACTTCGAAGACAGCCCGTACTAATCTGACACGGCGGCGCGGGGACACCCCCGCGCCGCATCCGACCCCGGAGGAGGGGTCGTTCCGCCCCGACATGTAAACGGTTTCATCTTTGGCCCTGACGGGCCGCGACCGGGGCACCACATGAAAGGGAGGAGAGCATGACCGATTTATCGGACCGGATACCGGCTGCCGTGACGCGGCGCGGGTTGTTCCACGGCGCGGGCGGTCTGGCCGCTGTGGCCGGACTGGGGGGCCTGGGCCTGGGCACCGCCACCGCGCAGCAGGCGCAGGGCCTGCAGGGCAACATCAACCATTCCGTCGCGCGCTGGACCTTTGGCGACATGGCGCTGGACGATCTGTGCGTGCTGGCGCGGCAGGTGGGACTGGGCGCCATCGACCTGTGTGGTCCGGACGACTGGCCGGTCTTGGCCGAACACGGGCTGGCCAGTTCCATGTGCAACGGGGCCGAGATCAGCCTGGAGGATGGCTGGGCCGACCCCGCCAACCACGCGACCCTGATCGACAGCTATACCCGCCACATCGCGCTGGTGGCGCAGTCGGGCCATACCAACCTGATCTGCTTCAGCGGCAACCGGCGCGGCATGTCCGACGCGGAGGGTCTGGACCATTGCGCCGAGGGCCTGTCGCAGATCCTGCCCATCGCCGCCGATGCGGGGGCGGTGCTGCAGATGGAGCTGCTGAACAGCCGCGTGAACCATCCCGACTATCTCTGCGACCGCAGCGCATGGGGAGTGGCGCTGTGCGAGCGGCTGAACAGCCCCAATTTTAAACTGCTCTATGACATCTACCACATGCAGATCATGGAGGGCGACGTGATCCGCACGATCACCGATCACCACCAATGGTTCGGGCATTACCACACCGCCGGCAATCCCGGACGCAACGAACCCGATGACAGCCAAGAGCTGAACTATCCCGCGATCTGCCGCGCGATCCGCGACACCGGATATCGGGGCTGGATCGCGCAGGAATTCGTCCCCCTCGACCCGCAGACCGGTCCGCAATCGCTGCGCGATGCGGTGCTGATCTGCGACGTTTGAACCCGCCTCAAGCCTACCCAAGACAAAGGAACGCCAGATGGCAGACAACATGCACTACGACGCGATCGTCGTCGGATCGGGCATCAGCGGCGGCTGGGCCGCCAAGGAGCTGACCGAGCGGGGCCTCAAGGTCCTGATGCTGGAGCGCGGCCGCAACATCGAACACCTGTCCGATTACGTGAACGCCGACAAGGAGGCCTGGGATTATCCCCATCGCGGCACCGCCACGGTCGAGATGAAGGACAACTATCCGGTCCTGTCGCGCGACTATCCCCTGAACGAGCAGACCTTTGGCATGTGGGCCAATGAGCAGGAGAACCCCTATACCGAGGCGAAACGCTTTGACTGGTTCCGGGGCTATCACGTGGGCGGGCGCAGCCTGCTGTGGGGCCGCCAGACCTATCGCCTGTCGGAAACCGACTTCACCGCCAACGAGCGCGAGGGCGTGGCCGTGGACTGGCCGATCCGCTATGCCGACATCGCGCCCTGGTACGACCATGTCGAGCGGTTCGCGGGCATCGCCGGCACGGCCGAGGGGCTGGACATCCTGCCCGACGGCCAGTTCCTGCCCCCCATCCCGCTGAACATCGTCGAAAAGGACGTGGCCGCGCGCCTGCGCAACGCGTTCGGCGGTAAGCGCTATCTGATCAACAGCCGCGTCGCCAACATCACCGAGGCGCTGCCCGAACAGAACCGCGTCGCCTGTCAGTATCGCAACAAATGCTGGCTGGGCTGCCCCTATGGCGCCTATTTCAGCACGCAATCGGCGACGCTGCCTGCCGCGATGGCCACGGGCAACCTGACGCTGCGCCCGTTCTCGATCGTCAAGGAGGTCCTGTACGACAAGGACACCAAGCGCGCGCGCGGCGTCGAGATCATCGATGCCGAGACCAACCTGACCTATGAATACACCGCCGATGTGGTGTTCCTGAACGCCTCCAGCTTCAATTCGACCTGGGTGCTGATGAACTCGGCCACCGATGTCTGGGAGGGGGGCTTGGGCTCGTCCTCGGGCGAGCTGGGCCATAACGTCATGGACCACCATTTCCGCGTCGGCGCCGAGGGCCGGGTCGAAGGCTATGACGACAAATACTATTTCGGCCGCCGTCCCGCCGGTTTCTATGTGCCGCGGTTCCGCAACATCGACGGAGAGGAGCGGGGCTATACCCGCGGCTTCGGCTATCAGGGCTCGGCCAGCCGTCAGGGCTGGCGGCGCGACATCGCCGAGCTGAACATCGGCGCCGACATGAAGGAGGCGCTGTCCAAGCCCGGCGACTGGACCATCGGCATGACCGGGTTCGGAGAGATGCTGCCCTACCACGACAACTTCATCGCGCTGGACCGGGGAACGACCGACAAATGGGGCCTGCCGGTCCTGTCGATCAGCGTGGAGCTGCGCGAGAACGAGATGCGCATGCGCGAGGACATGAAGCAGGACGCCGTCGACATCTTCGAGGCCGCCGGCGTCGTCGATGTGAAACCCACCGAAAGCGACTATGCCCCCGGCATGGGCATCCACGAGATGGGCACCGCGCGCATGGGCCGCGACCCGGAAACCTCGGTGCTGAACGCGCATAACCAGGTCTGGGACGCGCCCAACGTCTATGTGACGGACGGGGCCTGCATGACCTCGGGGTCCTGCGTGAACCCCTCGCTGACTTATATGGCGCTGACCGCGCGGGCGGCGGACCACGCCGTCACCGCCCTGAAGAACGGAGACCTGTGATGAACCGCCGCCAACTGCTGACGATGATCGCCGCCGTCACCGGCACGGCCATGATCGGTGCGAACCGCGCCTTTGCCTATGACCCGACCGAGGTGGGGGACAACATCTTCACCCCCGAAGATGCCGCCTTCCTGGACGAGGTGGCCGAGACGATCCTGCCCGCCACCGACACACCCGGCGCCAAGGAGGCCGGGGTCGGCGCCTTCATGACCGTGTTCGTCAGCGACTGTTTCGACGCTGAGGGGCAGCAGGCCTTCCGCGAGGGGATGGATGCGCTGCGCGATCTGGCCCAGGATCGCCACGGCACGACCTTCGAGGCGCTGTCCCCCGAGGACCGCCAGGCCCTGCTGCAGGAGGTCTCGACCGAGGCCAACCGCCAGGCCGCCGTGGTCGCCGAATATGCCGAGGAGCGTCGCCAGCAGTCGCTTGACATCCAGCCCTCTGCCGACACCGCCGCGGATGAGATCGTGGACCCCGACGCGCCGCAGCCCCATCCCTTCACGGCGATCCACCAGCTGGTGCTGTTCGGCTTCTTCACCTCCGAGGTCGGGGCCACCCAGGTCCTGCGCTATGAGCCGGTGCCGGGCGAGTACATCGGCGATCTGGATTACGACGGCGAACCGGCCTGGGCCACCTGACCCCGCGCGGCCCCGGACCGTCCGGGGCCGTTTCCCAATGAAAGGACAGCCGATGAAGACGATGACCACCCTGGCCGCGCTGATGGCGCTGACCGCCCCGGCCCTTGCGCAGGACGCCGACGTCACCCCCGAGGAGCGCCGCGCCCAGTCCGAAGTCACCGAGGTCTGGGAGCCGGTGCCCGAAACCGTCCAGACCCCCGAGGGCCAGCCGCCGTCGGACGCGATCGTGCTGTTCGACGGCACCGGCCTGGACGGATGGGAATCCGTCAATGGCGGGCCTGCCGAATGGACGGTCGAGGATGGCGCCATGCGCGTCGGGCGCGGCACCGGCGACATCCGCACCACCGACAGCTTCTGCGACGTCCAGCTGCATGTCGAATGGCGCTCTCCGCCGAATGACGAGAGCCATGACGGCCAGGATCGCGGCAATAGCGGCATCTTCCTGCAGAGCCGATACGAGGTGCAGGTGCTGGACAGCCATGAGAACCCGACTTACCCGAACGGGCAGGCGGGCTCGATCTACAAGCAGCACCTGCCGCTGGTGAACGCGTCGCGCGCGCCCGGGGAATGGCAAAGCTATGACATCATCTTCCAGGCGCCGGTCTTTGCCGAAGGCGGGGCGCTGCGCCGCCCGGCCCACATCACCGTCCTGCATAACGGCGTCGTGGTCCAGAACCACGCCCAGATCCAGGGCGCGACGGAATGGATCGGCTATCCCGCCTACGAGGCGCATGATTGCGCGCCGATCCAGCTGCAGGATCACGATGCGGACGTGGCCTTCCGCAACATCTGGGTCCGCCCGATGTGACAGGCGCCCCGCGCGCCGCATGGCCCGTCCCGAGCGATCGGGGCGGGCCTTTTTCATGGCCGCCGCGCCGCATGAAAAAGGGGCCGCGACGGATCGCGGCCCCAGTCAACCTGTCCGGCAGGGAGGTTCAGCGCGTGGCGCTGTCCGGCAGGTTTTCGGCAAGGAAGGTGGCGCCGGTCATCACGACCTGGGCGGCGTCGATGGGCTGGTCATGCTCGATGATGTACCACTGCGCCCCGGCCTCCTCGGCGGCGGGCAGGATCGCGGCCCAGTCCAGCGTGCCCTCGCCCAGGGCCTTGAAGCCACGCTCGTCAGGGGCCTCCCCCTCGGGGGCGTTGTCCTTGGCGTGGATCGCAAAGATGCGGTCGTCAAAGCGGGCCAGATACTCCACTGGGTCCAGGCCCCCGCGCGCGACCCAGGCCAGGTCCAGCTCAGCCATGACGTCATCGCCGGCGGCCTCCATCATGATCTCCAGCGCGGTGCGGCCGTCATAGTCGACCATCTCGAAATCGTGGTTGTGATAGGCCAGCACCATGTCCTCGGCCCGCAGCGTCGCGCTCAGGCCCGCCAGTTCCTCGCCCAGGGCGGTCCAGCCGGCGGCGTCCGTCGGACGGTCCTCCTCGGCCAGATAAGGCACGGTGATGACGTCATTGCCGATCGCCTTGTTGAACTCGATCACCGCCTGCGCATCGGCACGCAGATCGGCCAGCTGCGCATGGGTCGAGATCGGCTCGATCCCGTATTCCGCCAGCTTGGCCGACAGATCCTCGGCGGTGGTGCCCTGCATGCCCACGGTCTCGACGGCGGTGACGCCTGCGGCCTGAACGGCGGCCAGCTGTTCGTCCAGCGTGCCGTGATCGCGCAGCGTGTACATCTGCACCGCGATGGGCAGATCGCCAGGTTCGCGCGCCATGGCCGCGGGTGCGGCCAGCGTCAGCACGCTCAGCGTCAGGCCGCCCGTCAGGGCGCGTGTTGCGATGGTCATGATATCCTCCTTGGTGGCCCCTGCTCCTCCGGGGGTTGCACCAGATGTAATGGATTTCATTTCCCATGAAAAGGATTACATCGCCGTCCCGACAGGTTTCCGCCGATGCCCCGGGGCAGGGGCGGCGGCCCCGGGTTGCACATGGCGGCAATTCCCCCTAGGCCCCCGCTGCGCCCCACCCAGAGGACATCATGGCCCGTAACGACCTGGAAGCCCGACATCTCGACACCCTGGACCGCGATCTGGGCCGGTTCTCGACCCTGGAATCGGCCACCGCGCTGGTCGCCCGGCCGCTGGTCGCGCCGGGCATAGCGCTGGTCTTCGTGCTGCTGGCGGGGCTGGGGGCGATGATCGCCTTTGGCCAGGCCAACAACGGCATGATCGTGGTCGTGGCGGCCATCTTCGGCGCCTACATGGCGCTGAACATCGGCGCGAATGACGTGGCCAACAATATGGGCCCCGCCGTGGGCGCCAACGCGCTGACCATGGGCGGCGCCATTGTCATCGCCGCCGTGTTCGAGACCGCCGGAGCGTTGATCGCGGGCGGCGACGTGGTCGGCACCATCTCTCGCGGGATCATCGACCCCGCGACCATCGGGACCGAGGGCGTGTTTGTCTGGGCGATGATGGCCGCGCTGCTGGCCTCGGCGCTGTGGGTGAACCTGGCGACCTGGATCGGTGCGCCGGTCTCGACCACGCATTCGGTGGTGGGGGGCGTCATGGGCGCAGGCATCGCGGCGGCGGGCTTCGCGGCGGTGAACTGGCCCACGATGGGCCTGATCGCGGCCAGCTGGGTGATCTCTCCGGTGCTGGGCGGGCTGATCGCGGCGGCGTTCCTGTGGTTCATCAAGGCGCGGATCATCTATCGCGATGACAAGATCGCGGCGGCGCGGGTCTGGGTGCCGGTGCTGATCGGCATCATGGGCGGCGCCTTTGCGGCCTATCTGGCGCTCAAGGGGCTGTCGCGCCTGATCTCTCTGTCCTTCGGTCAGGCGCTGCTGATCGGTGCGGTGCTGGGGACCGCCATCTGGCTGGTGATGATCCCGGTCATCCGCCGCCAGTCGCAGGGGCTGGAGAACCGCAATAAGTCGCTCAAGGTGCTGTTCGGCATCCCGCTGGTCGTGTCGGCGGCGCTGCTGTCCTTTGCGCATGGCGCCAATGACGTGGCCAATGCGGTCGGGCCCCTGGCCGCAATCGTGCAGGCCTCGTCCGCGGGCAGCGCGTCCGAGGCGGTCACCATCCCCCTCTGGGTCATGCTGATCGGCGCCTTCGGGCTGTCCTTCGGGCTGTTCCTCTTTGGGCCGAAACTGATCCGCATGGTCGGCAGCCAGATCACCAAGTTGAACCCGATGCGCGCCTATTGCGTCTCGCTGTCGGCGGCGCTGACGGTGATCGTGGCCAGCTGGCTGGGCCTGCCGGTCAGCTCGACCCATATCGCGGTGGGCGCGATCTTCGGCGTGGGCTTCTTTCGCGAATGGGACGCGGCCCGGCGCGCCCGCGCGGTCCAGGGCGCGATGCCCGAACTGCCCCGCACCGCCCCCGAGGAACGCCGCCGCCGCAAGCTGGTGCGCCGCTCGCATGTGCTGACCATCGCGGCGGCCTGGGTGGTGACGGTGCCTGCCGCGGCCGGCCTGTCGGCGGGCCTGTTCCTGATCCTGCGCGCGATCGGCGGCTAGGCCGCGCAGGCCGCCAGCCAGGCCCGGATCGCGGCCAGGGCAGGGGCCTCGTCCAGCCAGGGAATATGCGCGCGGCCCGGCACCTCGGCCAGGATCAGGTCGGGGCGCATCGCCTGCATCCGCGCGGCGACCGCGGGCGACAGCAGGTCCGAATTGGCCCCCCGGATCAACGCCACGGGCAGGCCCGCGGTCGCCTGCCACAGCGGCCACAGATCCACCGGATCGCCCTGAAACGCAGCCAGGAAGGCCTCGCGCAGCGCCGGGTCATAGCGGATGCGCAACCCCTGCGGCGTCTCGTCGTAATGGCGGCGCACGTCGTCCAGCCAGCGCCCCTCGGGCACATCCTCAAAGCCGGGCATCAGCGCGGGCAGCCGCGCCGCCAGCGCCGCATGGGTCGCATCCGACGGGTTGCGCCCGACATAATCAAAGATCCGCTCCAGCCCGGCGCGCTCGATCTCGGGGCCGACATCGTTCAGGCACAGGCCCAGCAGGCGGTCATGCGCGGTCGCGGCCAGGAACATCCCGACCAGCCCGCCCCGCGACGTGCCCAGCACCGCAGCCCGGTCCACCCCCAGATGGTCCAGCAGCCCCACCGCGTCGCGTGCCTCGCGTGGAACGGTATAGGTCGCAGCACCGGTGTAATCGGACGCGCCGCGCCCGCGATACTCCATCCGGATCAGCCGCACCCCATCCAGATGCGGCGCGAGATAGTCGAAATCCGAAATCCCCCGCGTCAGCCCAGCCAAGCACAGGACCGGCATCCCGGCCCCCTCATCGGAAAACACGATCCGCGCCCCGTCATCCGCCCGAAAATCCGCCATGGCCCCGCGCCTTCTTCTTCATGAAAATATCCCGCGGGGGTCCGGGGGCGCGAAGCCCCCGGCCCTGCCATCGACGGTCGGGCGCTCAGAGGTTCTCGCTCTGCGGCATGCCCAGCACGTGATAGCCGCCATCGACCATCACGATCTCTCCGGTGGTGCAGGCCCCCCAGTCGGAGGTCAGCCAGACCGCCGTCCCGCCGATGGCATCCAGCGTAGCATTGGCGCGCAACGGCGCATTGGCCTCGGTATGGCGAAAGGTCTTGCGCGCCCCCCCGATGGCCGCGCCGGCCAGGGTCTTCATCGGGCCGGGGCTGATCGCGTTCACGCGGATGTTGTCCGGGCCCAGATCGTTGGCCAGATAGCGCACGCTGCTCTCCAGCGCGGCCTTGGCGACGCCCATGACGTTGTATAAGGGCGTGACCCGGTTCGACCCGCCATAGGTCAGGGTGATGATCGACCCGCCCCCCGATCCGTCCTGGGCAGCCATCAGCGGATGGGCGCGCCGCGCCACCTCGATCAGGGAATAGCAGCTGATCTCCAGGCTGCGGCCGAAATTGGCGCGGCTGGTGTTCATGAACCGGCCGGTCAGCTCGTCCTTGTTGGAGAAGGCGATCGCGTGGATGACGAAATCCAGCCGGCCCCACCGCTCGGCGATCGCGCCAAAGGCCGCGTCCAGCGAGGCGTCGTCGGTCACGTCCACATCGACCAGGAAATCGGACCCGACCGAGGCGGCCAGCGGTTCGACCCGCTTGCCAAAGGCCTCGCCCTGATAGGAAAAGGCCAGCTCGGCCCCCTGGTCGGCCATCGCGCGCGCGATGCCCCAGGCAATGGACCGCTCATTGGCGACCCCCATCACAAGCCCGCGCTTGCCCTTCAGAAGATCGCCCATGTGTTTTCGGCCCTTATTCGTGATAGCGCGACATCACCAGCGTCGCATTGGTGCCGCCAAAGCCGAAGCTGTTCGACAGGACCGAATCCAACCCTGCGTTGTCCACGCGGCTGGTGGCAATCTCGCCCGGTTGAATCTCGGGGTCCAGTGTGGTCACGTTCGCGGAGGCGGCGATGAAGTCATTCTGCAACATTAGCAGGCTGTAGATCGCCTCATGCACGCCCGTCGCGCCCAGAGAGTGGCCCGTCAGCGACTTGGTCGAACTGACCGGCGGGGTCGAGCCCTCGCCCCAGATGCGGCGGATCGCCTTGATCTCGCCCAGATCGCCCACGGGGGTCGAGGTGCCATGCGCATTGATATAGCTGATCTTGCGGCCCTCGGGCAGCGTCTCCAGCGCGACGCGCATCGCGCGTTCGCCGCCCTCGCCGGACGGGGCCACCATGTCGTATCCGTCGCTGGTCGCGCCGTAACCGGTGACCTCGGCATAAATCTTGGCGCCGCGCGCCAGGGCGTGGGACAGCTCTTCCAGCACGACGACGCCGCCGCCGCCCGCGATCACGAACCCGTCGCGGGTCGCGTCATAGGGGCGTGACGCGGTCTCGGGCGTGTCGTTATATTTCGACGACATCGCGCCCATCGCGTCAAACAGGCACGACAGCGTCCAGTCCAGCTCCTCGCCGCCGCCGGCAAAGACGATGTCCTGCTTGCCCATCTGGATCTGCTCGACGCCGTTGCCGATGCAATGTGCCGATGTCGCGCAGGCCGATGTGATGGAATAGTTCACGCCCTTGATCTTGAAGGGCGTGGCCAGGCAGGCCGAATTTGTCGACGACATGCAGCGCGTCACCATGAACGGCCCCATGCGCTTGGGCGCGCCCTTTTCGATGACCGTCTGATGCGCCTGGAAGAAATTCGACGTGGACGGCCCGCCCGATCCCATGATCAGGCCGGTGCGCGGGTTCGACACGTCGCCCTCGTCCAGGCCGCTATCCTTGATCGCCTGTTCCATGGCGATGAAGTTATAGGCCGCACCCGGACCCATGAAGCGCAGGTCGCGCTTGTCGATGTGATCCTCCAGCACGATCTGGGGCATGCCGTGGACGCGGCTGCGGAACCCGTGCTCGGCATAGTCGGGGGCTGCGACGATGCCCGAACGGCCCGTGCGCAGGCTTTCGGTGACTTCGTCGGCATTGTTGCCGATGGGGGATACGATACCAAGCCCGGTGATGACGACGCGGCGCATGGGGGCCTCCTTCTGGATGGGGGTCAGCTGGCCGACAGGGCCACTTTCATGTCACGGACCTGATAGATCACCTCGCCATCGGCCTCGACGCGGCCGTCGGCCACGCCCATGGTCAGGCGGCGGGTCTGGATGGCCTTGGTGAAATCGACGGTATAGCGCAGCATCTTGCGGTCCGGGCGGACCATGCCGGTCAGCTTGACCTCACCGACGCCCAGGGCATAGCCGCGCCCCTGCCAGCCGCGCCAGCCCAAGTTAAAGCCGGTCAGCTGCCACAGCCCGTCCAGGCCCAGACAGCCCGGCATGATCGGGTTGCCGGGGAAATGACAGCCAAAGAACCACAGGTCGGGGGTGATGTCGAATTCGGCGACGATATGGCCCTTGCCATGTTCGCCCCCGTCCTCGGACACCTCGGTGATGCGGTCCATCATCAGCATCGGCGGCTCGGGCAGCTGGGCGTTGCCGGGGCCGAACAGCTCTCCGCGCGCGCAGGCAAGCAGGTCGTCGCGGTCAAAGCTGGTCTGGGTCATCGCCATGCGGATCATGCCTTTGTCTGTGCGGCCCCTGCGGGCCGGTCGGTTTTTCAGGTTGCCGCAGGGTCTATCATCCGGGGCAAGACCCGCGCAAGGGCCAGCCGCAGGCGGCTAGAACCACTGGCCGGGCTCCATCAGCCCCAGATCCATCAGCTGCTGCCCGCTCCAGTCAAAGCGGTGAGAGTTGCGCCAGGTCATGTCGCTGATCTCGTCGCGCGATCCGGGGTTGCGCACCAGCGCCTTGGCCACCCGGAAGGACGCGATGGCCGCCGTCAGGTTGTGATGCCAAGGGCAGGAATAGGTGTTGTACTCCTCGACCGAAAAGCGGTGATCGGCGGTCACGGTCAGGCCTTTGGCGGCGCGGAACAGCGCGATGCGGTCGATGCGGCGGCGGTCAGCGGGCAGGTATTCCTCATAGCGCCAGCGCAGCCCGCCGTGGAAATCCAGCTGGCGTTCGCGGGCCTGCCCGTCCGGCCCCTTGCGGCCCAGGGCGTAATAGCCGGTGCGGTCGAACAACGCGTTCTCCAGGTCGACCGCATCCGGGCAGACACTCAGATCGGGCGCATAGAGGTCGATCACATAGGTCAGCATCGCCGGGCGGCGTTCCTCGGTGTGAAAGGCCAGCATCTCGCCGACGCTGCGCGTCTCGCAGAAGGGGTGGAACAGGAATTCCGCGTTGAAGCAGTAATACAGCCACGTCCCTTCGGGCACTGCCGCGATGATGGCGTTGACCGCATCGACATGGGCGGCGGGGCGGCGGGTGTCGTGGCGCAGATGGGTCACGCGGGCGGCCATCGCCTCGGACAGGTCCTGCGGCTGGTCCGACAGCAGCAGGACATGGCGGAACCCGCGCTCCAGATGGTGCTGGACGGTCTGCGTGACGGCGGCGGCGTCCTCAACCAGGATGATGGCCAGCGGGCCCTTGTCCAGGACGGCGGGCTTGTCCGCCAGGAACCGGGCCATGTCCCGGATCGGCAGTACCGGCATCAGCGCATGACCGCGCGGACCTGCTCCAGCGCGGCGGCCAGCAGCGGGGGGTTGTCGGCGGCGCGGGCGATCAGCTGCTTCAGCGTGGCCTTTTGCGCGTCGCTGATGGCGGCGCTGTCGATGATGCGGTCGACCTCGGCGCGGTCAAAACCCTCAGGCGTCAGCAGCGCCTCGATGCGCGCCGCGACCGAGGCCGCGTCGGCGGTGTCGGCGGCGGCCTCGGCGGCCTCCTGCGTGGCGGTGGCGGCCTCTTCGGCGGCCGCATCGGCCAGGGCCGCGACGCCCGAGGTGGCACCTGCCGCGGCGGCGGCCGCACGGTCGGCGGCGTCGATGGCGGCCTGGGCTGCGGCCTCGGCGGCTTGGGCGGCCTCGCTGGCGGGACCGGCGGCAGAGGCTGCGGCCTCGGCTGCGGCATCGGCGGCGATGGCCGCGGCATCGGCTGCGGCATCCGCCGCGGCATTGGCGGCGTCGGTGCTGTCGGTGGCCGGATCGCCCGTGGCGTCATCGGCGGTCTCGGCCGCGGTCTCGGCGGCCTCGGCCGCGTCATCGGCCAGGCGCGCGGCGTCGCCCGCGGGGCTGGCGGGGGCCTCGGCCACGACCGGATCAGGCGCCTCGGAGGTCTGGGTGCGGTTCTGCCAGAACAGCACGCCCCCCGCGATCAGCACCAGAATCACCATGACCGGCAACAGTTTCGACATCACGTACCCTCGACCCAAACGACATTCGGACCCTCTATGCCACAGCCCCCCGGGCCAGAAAAGCCGCGCCTGCCCCCGCCACGCGGCGATCAAGGCCTCCGGGGGCACGATTTGGCCCCCGTCGCGATCAATTCCGGTTGAATCACGGCGCGGTTGCCCTTATTTTCCTGTCACTTCCGCCTTGGCTATAAAAGGAGCACCGCCATAGCCCGCCGCCCGCATAACGCACCGCCCCAACGTGACACCGGTCCCCGCACCAACGAGCGCATCCGCGTGTCCGAAATCCGCCTGATCGGTCCCGAAGGGGAAAACATCGGCGTCGTCCCGCCTTCGGTCGGCATGCAGATGGCACAGGACGCGGGGCTGGACCTGGTCGAGATTTCGCCGAACGCGGCCCCCCCGGTCTGCAAGGTCATGGACCTTGGCAAATACAAATACGAGATGCAGAAGCGCGAGGCCGAGGCCCGCAAGAAGCAGAAGGTCATCGAGATCAAGGAGATCAAGTTCCGTCCGGGAACCGATACCCATGATTACGACGTCAAGATGCGCAGCGTGCTGAAATTCCTGGAAGGCGGCGACAAGGTCAAGGTGACCCTGCGCTTCCGTGGCCGCGAGATGGCCCACCAGGATCTGGGCCTGGAACTGCTGCACCGCGTCCGCGACGACGTCGGAGAGGCCGGCAAGGTCGAGACCATGCCCAAGCTGGAAGGCCGCCAGATGGTCATGATGATCGCGCCGAAATAAAACCTGCGACACAGACGACAGATCCAGGGGCCGCGCGGGCATTGCCGCGCGGCCCTTTGCGTTGCAAGGATGCGCCATGACCCATGCCCCCACCCTGCCCCCCACCCTGCGCGTCATGCGCCTGCCCGATGCCGACCCGGCCATCCCGCTGCCCGCTTATCAGACGGCGGGGGCGGCGGGGGCGGACCTCTGCGCCAACCTGGCCGCACCCGACCGCGCGCAGGGCGTGACCCTGGGGCCGCTGGACCGGGCGCTGATCCCCACCGGCCTGGCCCTGGCCATCCCCGACGGGTGGGAGGCGCAGATCCGCCCGCGTTCGGGCCTGGCCCTGCGCCACGGTCTGACCATTCCCAACAGCCCCGGCACCATCGACAGCGACTATCGCGGGCCCCTGGGCGTGATCCTGGTGAATCTGGGCGATGCGCCCGTCACCATCCGTCACGGCGACCGCATCGCGCAGATGGTCCTGGCCCCCGCGCCCCAGGCCCGGTTCGACTTGGTCGACGCGCTGGAGGATACGGCGCGCGGGCAGGGGGGCTTTGGCTCGACCGGGGGCACGGCATGACCGGCGTCTTCCTGATCGTCATGGTGCTGATCCTGGGGCGGGTGCTGGACCTGCCGCGACGGATCACCCTGTCAGTGGTGGCGCTGCTGTGGCTGGGCATGCTGTCGCTGCAGCTGCTGGCGCCCGGCAGCGGGGCGGCCGCGACGGTCGGCGGCAATGCGGCGGGCTGGCTGGTCCTGGGCGCGGTGGTGGCGCTGGTCATCGGCTATCGCCGCCTGCTGCGCCGCCTGCGCGCCCGCGCGACCCCCGCGCCCGCGCCTGTGGCCCCCGATGCGGGCCTCTCCCCCGATGAATTGGAGCGTTACGCCCGGCACCTGGTCCTGCACCAGATCGGCGGCGCGGGGCAGATGCGCCTGCGGGACGCGCGGGTGCTGATCGTGGGGGCGGGGGGCCTGGGCGCGCCGGTCTGCCTCTATCTGGCCGCTGCGGGCGTGGGCCGGATGACGCTGGCCGATGACGACACCGTCAGCCTGTCGAACCTGCAGCGCCAGGTGATCTTTCGCAACGACCTGCGCGGCGAGCCCAAGGCCTATGCCGCGGCCGAGGCGATGCTGCGCCTGAATCCGCATCTGGACGTGACCCCCCTCACCCGCCGCATCACCGAAGCCGACACCGACCTGATCGCGGGCCATGACCTGGTCATCGACGGCACCGACAGCTTTGGGGCCCGCGCCGCGATCAACCGCGCCTGCGTGGCGGCGGGGGTGCCGCTGATCTGGGGCGCGATCGGGCAATGGGACGGGCAGGTCAGCCTGTTCGACCCGGCGCGGGGCGGCCCCTGCATGGCCTGCCTGTTCCCCCAGGCCCCCGAACACGACGCCCCCTGCGCCGAGGCGGGCGTGGTCGGTGCGCTGCCCGGCATCATCGGCAGCATCATGGCGCTGGAGGCGATCAAGCATCTGACCGGCGCGGGGCAGGGACTGCGCGGGCGGATGATGATCTTTGACGGGCTTTATGGCGAAAGCCGGATGATCACGACGGCGCAGGACCCGGCCTGCGCGGTCTGCGGGGCGCAATCGGCGCTGGAACCCAGGCGCGCGCAACCCTAGGCTGCCCCTGACGACAGGAGGCACCATGAACCCGCAACTGACCCGCTGGACCGGCCCCGAGGGGCTGCCGCGTTTCGACCTGATCCGCGATACCGATTTCGCGCCCGCCTTCGACCGCGCGCTGGCCGCCGCCGAGGCCGCGCATGAGGCGATCGCCGCCAACCCCGACGCCCCCGATTTCGCCAACACGATCGCGGCGATGGAGGTCGCGGATGAGGACCTGAACCGCGTCCTGTCGGTGTTCTACACGCTGGCCGGGGTCGATTCGAACGACGCCCGCCAGGCGCTGCAGCGCGATTTCGCGCCGCGTCTGGCCGAATATGGCAGCCGGATCAGCATGGACCCGCGCCTCTATGCCCGCGTGCGTGCGGTGGCTGCGGCGGCGGACGCCCTGCCGTCCGAGGATCGTCGTATCACCGAACTGGCGCTGCGCGACCTGACGCGGGCGGGGGCGGGGCTGGATGCGGCAGGGCGCGCGCGAATGGCCGAAATTCGCGCGCGTCTGGCGGTGCTGACCACCCAATTCACCCAGAACGTGCTGACGGATGAGCGCGACTATGTCCTGCCGGTGGCTGATGACGCGCTGGCGGGGCTGCCCGACTGGCTGGTCCGCGCGATGCGGGCGGCGGCGCGCGAACGCGGCATGGCGGGGCAGGTGGTGACGCTGAACCGGTCGCTGATCGTGCCGTTCCTGGAGCATGCCCAGGACCGCGCCCTGCGCGAGACAGCCTTCCGGGCCTGGACGGCGCGCGGGTCGGGGTCGGGCGCGGGCGGTCAGGCGACCGACAACCTGCCGCTGGTCGCCGAGATTCTGGCCCTGCGCCATGAGCGCGCGCAGCTGCTGGGTTACGCCGATTTCGCCAGCTACAAGCTGGAGACGCAGATGGCCGCGACCCCCGACCGGGTGCGCGATCTGCTGTCCCAAGTCTGGACCGCGGCCCGCGCCCGCGCCCTGTCCGATCAGGACCGGCTGACCGCAATGCTGCACCAAGACGGCGTGAACGGCCCGCTGGAGGCCTGGGACTGGCGCCTGTACGCCGAACGCCACCGCGCCCGCGCGCATGATTTCGACGCGGATGACGTGGCCCCCTATCTGACGCTGGACGCGATGCTGGGCGCGGTCTTTGACGTGGCCCATCGCCTGTTCGGGCTGGAGTTCCAGCCGCTGGAGGCGCCTCTGTGGGCGCCCGACGCGCGCGCCTGGCGGATCACCCGCGACGGCGCGCTGATGGCCATTTTCGTGGGCGACTACTTTGCGCGGCCGTCGAAACGGTCGGGGGCGTGGTGTTCGTCCCTGCAGGTGCAGCACAAGATCGGCGCGGGCCAGCGCCCCATCGTGGTGAACGTCTGCAACTTCACCCCGCCGGACCAGCCGGGCGGCCCGGCCTTTCTGTCCTGGGACGATGCGCGCACGCTGTTTCACGAATTCGGCCATGCGACGCATCACATCCTGTCGGACGTGACCTGGCCCTCGATCTCGGGGACATCAGTGGCGCAGGATTTCGTGGAGCTGCCCAGCCAGCTTTATGAACACTGGCTGGAACAGCCTGCGGTGCTGGACGCCCATGCGCGCCACCATGAAACGGGCGCGGTTCTGCCCGCCGATCTGCGCGACCGGATGCTGGCGGCGGGCAAGGCGGGGGCGGGGTTCTCGACCGTGGAATACCTGGAGAGCGCGCTGGTCGATCTGGCCTTCCACGAGGGCGCCCCGGCCACCGACCCGATGGCGCGGCAGGCGCAGGTGCTGAAGGGGCTGGAGGCGCCCGACGCCATCCCCATGCGCCACGCGACGCCGCATTTCGCGCATGTCTTCGCGGGCGACAGCTATGCGGCGGGCTATTACAGCTACATGTGGTCCGAGGTGATGGATGCCGACGCTTTCGCGGCCTTTGCCGAGACGGGCGACACCTTCGACCGCGCCACCGCGCGACGACTGGAGGAGACGATCCTGTCCAAGGGTGGATCGGCCCCGGCGGATCAACTGTGGATGGCGTTCCGGGGCCGCATGCCGGGCGTCGATGCCCTGCTGAAAGGGCGCGGGCTGGCCTGAGGCCCGCGCGACCCCGCGACGGAGAGCGTCCGAGGCCAATCCAGTCCGCCGCCCTGCTGGCGGTGCTGGCCCTTGCGGCCTGCAGGACAGAAACCGGCGGCGTCTCCGTGCCGCCTCCGGCGCAGGGCGGCGCGGCGCTGGTCGACGGGACCTATGACCTGCGCGCCGAGGCCTGCGGCGATCCTGCCTCGGAGACGCGGCTGACGCTGGCGGGGCAGAGCTGGCGGTTCTACGAGGCGCGCTGCACGCGTGGTGCGGTGGGGGCGGACGGATCGCTGACGCTGAGCTGTTCCAGCGAGGGCATGACGGACAGCCGCGCCGTGACTGCCGTGATGGAGGGAGCTGCGCTGCGCGTGACCGATGCGGGGGGCGCGCGGCTTTATCAGCGCTGTCCGGGCTGAGGGCGCAAGGGCCCGGGGGCGGGGTTGCCGACCGATGGTCGGCGTGCTGCCGCCCGGGCGGCAGGCGCCGCTGACGCGGCGCGGTCGTGCGGGGCCGGGGCAGGGTGACGCGGCCCGGGCCGTCACTCGATCTCGACCAGGAGGTCCTTGGCGTCGATCTGCTGGCCGGGGCTGACATGGAGCGCCTTGATGGTGCCGTCGCGATCGGCATGCAGGCCGGTCTCCATCTTCATCGCCTCGATGGTCAGCAGCATGTCGCCCTGCGCCACCCGCGCCCCCGCCGTCACCGCGACCGAGGCCACGACCCCCGGCATGGGCGCGCCCACATGGCCGGGATTGGCGGCATCGGCCTTGGGGCGGGCGGCCTGGGCGCCGGTCGCCTTGCGGTTCGGGATGCGGACCTGACGCGGCTGGCCGTTCAGCTCGAAGAAGACCTTCATCTCGCCCTTGTCGTCGGTCTCGCCGAGGGTCAGCAGGCGCACCTCCAGGGTCTTGCCGGGGTCGATCTCGACGCTGATCTCGTCGCCCGGCTCCATGCCGTAGAAGAAGGTGCGCGTGGGCAGGGTGCGCACCGGGCCATAGGTCTCATGGCGCTGCATGTAGTCGGTGAAGACCTTGGGATACATCAGATATCCGGCCAGATCCTCGTCATCGACCTGGCGGCCGTCCAGCATCTCGGACAGCTTGGCGCGCTCGGCCTCCAGGTCCACGGGGTCCAGATGGGCGCCGGGGCGGTCTGTGATGGGCGCCTCTCCCTTCAGCACCTTGGTCTGGATCGCCTGCGGCCAGCCGCCGGGAGGCTGGCCCAGATTGCCGCGCATCATGTCCACGACCGAATCGGGAAAGCTGACATCCTTGGCCGGGTCCAGCACGTCCTCGGGGGTCAGGTTCTGCGCCACCATCATCAGCGCCATGTCCCCCACGACCTTGGACGACGGCGTGACCTTGACGATGTCGCCGAACATCCGGTTCACGTCGGCATAGGCCTGTGCCACCTCGTGCCAGCGATCCTCCAGCCCCATCGACCGCGCCTGGCCCTTGAGGTTGGTGAACTGCCCGCCCGGCATCTCGTGCAGATAGACCTCGGAGGCCGGGGACTGCAGGCCCGATTCGAAGGCGGCATAGCTTTCGCGCACGCGTTCCCAATAATTGCTGATGGCGCGCACGGCGCCGATGTCGAGGCCCGTGTCGCGATCGGTGTGGGCCAGCGCCTCGACCACTGACCCCAGGGTCGGCTGGCTGGTGTTGCCCGACAGCGCGTCCATCGCGCAATCGACGGCATCGACACCCGCATCGGCGGCCGCCAGAATCGTGGCGCCGCCCATGCCGCTGGTGTCATGGGTGTGGAAATGGATCGGCAGGCCGACCTCCTCCTTCAGGGCTTTGATCAGAATGCGCGCGGCGGGCGGCTTCAAGAGGCCGGCCATGTCCTTCAGGCCCAGCACATGCGCGCCCGCGGCCTTCAGCGCCTGCGCGGTTTTCACGTAATACTGCAGGTCGTATTTGGAGCGGTCGGGGTCCAGCATGTTGCCGGTATAGCAGACCGTGCCCTCGCAGATCTTGCCACTGTCAATCACGGCATCCATCGCGACGCGCATGTTCTCGACCCAGTTCAGGCTGTCGAAGACGCGGAACACGTCGACCCCGGTCTCGGCGGCCTGTTTCACAAAGAACTGCACCACATTGTCGGGATAGTTGGTGTAACCCACCCCGTTCGACGCGCGCAGCAGCATCTGCGTCATCAGGTTGGGCATCTGCGCGCGGATGTCGCGCAGCCGCTGCCACGGGCATTCCTGCAGGAACCGGTACGCCACGTCAAAGGTCGCGCCGCCCCAGCATTCGACGCTGAACAGCTGCGGCAGGTTCGCGGCATAGCTGGGCGCCACGCGGATCATGTCAATCGACCGCATCCGCGTCGCCAACAGCGACTGGTGCCCGTCGCGCATGGTGGTGTCGGTGATCAGCAGCTGTGTCTGCGCGGCCATCCAGTCGGCCACGGCCTGCGCGCCCTGTTCCTCCAGCAGCTGGCGGGTGCCCGGCGCGGGGGCGGTCCTGGGGGCGGGCGGCAGCGGCGCGCGCGCCTGGGCCGGGGGCAGGGCGCGGCCTGCGGTCTCGGGGTGCCCGTTCACGCTGATATCGGCCAGATAGGTCAGGATGCGCGTCGCCCGGTCCTGACGCTTCTTGAAGTCGAACAGGTCGTCGGTCGTGTCGATGAACTTGGTCGTGTAGGTGTCGTCCAGAAAGACCGGATGCTTCAGCAGGTTGATGACGAAATCGATGTTGGTGGACACGCCGCGCACCCGGAACTCGCGCAGCGCTCGGTCCATGCGGCGGATCGCCTGGTCGGGCGTCTGCGCCCAGGCCGTGACCTTGACCAGCAGCGAATCGTAATACCGCGTGATGACGCCGCCCGAATAGGCCGTGCCGCCATCCAGGCGGATGCCCATGCCGGTCGCGGACCGATAGGCCGTGATGCGCCCGTAATCGGGAATGAAGTTGTTCTGCGGATCTTCCGTGGTCACCCGGCATTGCAGGGCGTGGCCCGACAGGGTGATGTCGGCCTGCGTCGCGTGGCCCGTGGCGCTGGCCAGCGTCTCGCCCTCCGCGATGCGGATCTGGCTTTGCACGATGTCGATGCCGGTGACCTCCTCGGTCACGGTATGTTCGACCTGGACGCGGGGGTTCACCTCGATGAAGTAGAACTGCTGGTTGTCCATATCCATCAGGAACTCGACGGTCCCGGCGTTCTGGTACCCCACCGCCTGACCGATCTTCAGCGCCAGGCCGCAGACCTCGCCGCGTTGTTCGTCGGTCAGATAGGGGGCTGGGGCGCGTTCGACGACCTTCTGGTTGCGGCGCTGCACGGTGCAGTCGCGTTCGTACAGGTGATACAGGCCGCCATGCGTGTCGCCCAGCAGTTGCACCTCCACGTGGCGGGCGCGCAGGATCATCTTTTCCAGATAGCCCTCGCCATTGCCGAACGCGGCCTCGGCCTCGCGGCGGCCCTCGCGGACCTTCTCGACCAGCTCGGCCTCGGAGTTGATCGGCCGCATGCCGCGCCCTCCGCCGCCCCAGCTGGCCTTCAGCATCAGCGGATAGCCGACCTCGGCCGCCTCACGCTTGATGGCGTCGAAATCCTCGCCCAAGACCTCGGTCGCGGGGATGACCGGCACGCCTGCCTCGATCGCCACGCGCCGGGCACTGGCCTTGTCGCCAAGCGCGCGCATCGTGTCGGCGCGCGGGCCGATGAAGGTGATCCCCGCCTCAAAGCAGGCATCGACGAAATCGGGGTTCTCGGACAGCAGGCCGTATCCCGGATGGATCGCGTCCGCGCCAGACAGCTTGGCCACGCGGATGATCTCGGGGATGGACAAATAGGCCGCGACCGGCCCCAGCCCCTCGCCGATGCGATAGGCCTCGTCCGCCTTGAAGCGGTGCAGGCCCAGCTTGTCCTCCTCGGCATAGACGGCGACGGTCTTCTTGCCCAGCTCGTTGGCCGCCCGCATCACCCGAATGGCAATCTCACCCCGGTTCGCGATCAGGATTTTCTTGAACATGGCCGGGGCTCCCTTGATTGTGATGGCGGCATCCTACGCGTGCCGCGTTGCAGCGCAAGTGGTGGCGATAACAGCCCGCGACATCGCATCCGGGCGATGTTCCGCCTTCGTTCCCAAATGGAACTTGCTTTCCGCCCAAGCGTCCCTATCTGTTGCAGTCGGTCAGAGGGGCACACATGGAACAGAAGTTCATCGAGGTGCGCGGCGCGCGCGAACACAACCTGAAAAACGTCGACATGGACATCCCCCGCGATCAGCTGGTGGTGATCACCGGCCTGTCGGGGTCCGGCAAGTCGTCCTTGGCCTTCGACACGGTCTATGCCGAGGGCCAGCGCCGCTATGTCGAAAGCCTGTCGGCCTATGCGCGCCAGTTCCTGGACATGATGGGCAAGCCCGACGTGGACCACATCAGCGGCCTGTCCCCCGCGATCAGCATCGAACAGAAGACCACCTCCAAGAACCCGCGTTCCACCGTCGGCACGGTGACCGAGATCTACGACTACATGCGCCTGCTGTTCGCGCGGGCGGGCACGCCCTATTCCCCCGCGACCGGCCTGCCCATCGAGGCGCAGCAGGTTCAGGACATGGTCGACCGCACCATGGCCCTGCCCGAAGGCACGCGCGCCTACCTGCTGGCCCCCATCGTCCGCGACCGCAAGGGCGAGTACAAGAAGGAGCTGCTGGAGCTGCGCCGCCAGGGCTTTCAGCGGGTTAAGATCAACGGCACCTTCCACGACCTGGATGACGCGCCCACTCTGGACAAGAAGTTCCGCCACAACATCGACATCGTCGTGGACCGCATCGTGGTCCGCGAGGGGCTGGAGACGCGGCTGGCCGACAGTCTTCGCACCGCGCTGAACCTGGCCGACGGCATCGCCCATCTGGAACTGGCGCAGGAGGAGGGGGCCGAGGGCGAACCCGAACGCCTGACCTTCAGTGAGAAATTCGCCTGCCCCGTCAGCGGCTTCACCATCCCCGAGATCGAGCCGCGCCTGTTCAGCTTCAACGCGCCCTTTGGTGCCTGTCCGGTCTGCGACGGCCTTGGGGTCGAGCTGTTCTTCGACGACCGCCTTGTGGTCCCCGACGCCGCCCTGTCCGTGGACAAGGGCGCCATCGTGCCCTGGGCCAAGACGAAATCGGCCTATCTGACCCAGACCATCAACGCGCTGGCCAAGCATTACGGCTTTGACAAGAAGACCGCGTGGAAGGACCTGCCCGACAACATCCAGCAGATGTTCCTGCGTGGATCGGGCAAGGAGGAGATCAAGTTCCGCTTCGACGACGCGGGCCGCGTCTATGAGATCGCCCGCGTCTTCGAGGGGGTGATTCCCAACATGGAACGCCGCCTGCGCGAGACCGATTCCAGCTGGGTCCGCGAGGAATTCGAACGCTATCAGAACAACCGCCCCTGCGGCGCCTGCAATGGATATCGCCTGAAGCCCGAGGCCTTGGCCGTCAAGATCGCCGGCAACCATGTGGGCCAGGTCGTGCAGCTGTCCATCCAGGAGGCTCTGGACTGGGTGACCGACGCGCCCAACCACCTGTCGAAACAAAAGACCGAGATCGCCGCCGCGATCCTCAAGGAGATCCGCGAACGGCTGGGGTTCCTGGTCAATGTGGGCCTGAACTATCTGACCCTGTCGCGCGCGGCAGGAACCCTGTCGGGCGGCGAAAGCCAGCGCATCCGTCTGGCCAGCCAGATCGGCAGCGGCCTGACCGGCGTCCTCTATGTGCTGGACGAACCCTCCATCGGGTTGCACCAGCGCGACAATGACCGCCTGCTGACCACGCTGATGAACCTGCGCGATCAGGGCAACTCGGTCCTGGTGGTGGAACACGATGAGGATGCGATCCGCCACGCCGACTATGTCTTTGACATGGGGCCTGGGGCGGGGGTGCATGGCGGCACGGTCGTCAGCAAAGGCACGCCCGCGGAAATCGCCGCCGACCCCAACAGCCTCACCGGCCAGTATCTCTCCGGCAAGCGCGCGATCGAGGTCCCCGAGACCCGCCGCAAGGGCAACGGCAAGAAGGTCACCGTGGTCAAGGCCACCGGCAACAACCTGAAAAGCGTCACCGCCGAATTCCCGCTGGGCCGCTTTGTCTGCGTGTCGGGCGTGTCGGGCGGCGGCAAGTCCACCCTGACCATCGAGACGCTGTTCAAGACCGCATCCCTGCGCCTGAACGGTGCCCGCCAGACCCCGGCGCCCTGCGAGACGATCCGCGGCCTGGAGCATCTGGACAAGGTCATCGACATCGACCAGCGCCCGATCGGCCGCACCCCGCGGTCGAACCCGGCGACCTATACCGGCGCCTTCACCCCCATCCGCGACTGGTTCGCGGGCCTGCCCGAGGCCAAGGCGCGCGGCTACAAGCCGGGCCGCTTCAGCTTCAACGTCAAGGGGGGCCGCTGCGAGGCGTGTCAGGGCGACGGCGTCATCAAGATCGAGATGCATTTCCTGCCCGACGTCTATGTCGAATGCGAGACCTGCAAGGGCAAGCGTTACAACCGCGAGACGCTGGAGGTGCAGTTCAAGGGCAAGTCCATCGCCGACGTGCTGGACATGACAGTCGAGGACGCGCAGGGCTTTTTCGCCGCCGTGCCCGCTATTCGGGACAAGATGGACGCGCTGATGCAGGTGGGTCTGGGCTACATCAAGGTCGGTCAGCAGGCCACGACCCTGTCGGGCGGAGAGGCGCAGCGGGTCAAGCTGTCCAAGGAACTGTCGCGCCGGTCCACCGGACGCACGCTCTATATCCTGGACGAACCCACCACTGGCCTGCACTTCGAGGACGTGCGCAAGCTGCTGGAGGTGCTGCACGAGCTGGTCGACCAGGGCAATTCGGTCGTCGTGATCGAACACAACCTGGACGTCATCAAGACCGCCGACTGGATCATCGACATCGGCCCGGAGGGCGGCGATGGCGGCGGTGTGATCGTGGCTCAGGGCACCCCCGAAGAGGTCGCGCTGGTCCCCGCCAGCCATACGGGCCGCTATCTGGGCCCCATGCTGAACCCCGCCCGCAGCCGCGCCGCGGAATAGGGCGGGGGGCTGTGAGATAAAATTGGGGGCTTGCGTTTTTTCCTCTTGCACCCCCCGGCGAGCTTTCGTAAATACCCGCTCACCGAAGGCGAGACGGTCAAACGGATCGCTGGAAGTACTGGAGTGCGGGCGTAGCTCAGGGGTAGAGCATAACCTTGCCAAGGTTAGGGTCGGGCGTTCGAATCGCCTCGCCCGCTCCAAAAACAAAAGGCCAGACCTTCGGGTCTGGCCTTTGTCGTTTCACGCTCTGTCGCGCTGCGTCAGACACATCATATCCCGCAGAGGATCATCCAGACTGCGGATGTCTGAACCGCGATCCGCCAACTGAGTCAGTCTGTTCGCATGAAGGTTCGACGGGCGGGTTGCACCGTGCTGGCGCCTCATGGCCCCGCCGTCTGATCTGTTCGATCAGTCGCCGTCCGAACACCCGGCCCATCGCGCGCCCGGCGGTCGTCCCGGGCCGGGATGCGACCACCGGGCATGTCTCAGGGGCCCGTCAGGGCGCAGGCGACCACCGGGGGGCCGCCTGCGCGAGCGCGCTATCCGTCGATTCGGATGCGAGCGTTCTGCGGGTCGTGCGGGCTGTCCTCGGTCACCACGGCGTCATACAGCTCGCGGAACATCCGCACCTGCAACCGGGTGCCCGGCGCGGTCAGGTCGGGGCGGACATAGCCCATGCCGATCTGCTTGCCGAAGGCCGCCGAATACCCGCCAGAGGTCAGGCGCCCGACCTTGACCCCGTCCAGGAACAGCGCCTCGCGGCCCCAGGGATCGGCATCCGCAGGCCCGTCGATCAGCAGCGTGACGCAGGCCGACCGGATGCCCTTGGCCTGCATCGCCGCCTTGCCGCGGAACTCCTTGCCCAGATCGACGAACCGGTCCAGCCCCGCCTCCAGCGGCGTGGCATCGCGGCCCAACTCGGTGCCGAAAGCGCGATAGGATTTCTCCTGCCGCAGCCAGTTCTGCGCCCGCGCGCCGACCAGTTTCATTCCGGACGGTTCCCCGGCCTCGATCAGCTTGTCGAACAGGTGGTTCTGCATCTCGATCGGGTGGTGCAGCTCCCATCCCAACTCGCCGGTATAGGCGACGCGGATGGCCATGACCGGCACCATGCCCAATTCGATGTTGCGCATCGACAGCCACGGGAAGCGCTTGTTCGACAGCGCGGTCGCGGGCTCTGCATCGCGGATCATCCGCGCCAGAATCGCGCGGCTCTCGGGGCCCGCCAGAGCAAAGACACCCCATTGCGTGGTCACGTCCTGCACATGGACGTATTCGCCGCCCGCGCCCATGAAATCCTGCGCGGATTTCAGCAGGTTGTCGCGGTCGTAATCGGTCCAGGCCCCGGCGCTGACCAGGTAATAATCCTGCTCGCCCCGCCGCACGATGGTGTATTCCGTCCGCACGGTGCCCGCATCGGTCAGCGCATAGGTCAGGTTGATCCGCCCCACCTTGGGCAGCTTGTTGGTCGTCAGCCAGTCCAGAAACGCCGTCGCCCCCGGGCCGGTGACGGTGTGCTTGGCGAATGCCGTCGCATCGACCAGACCCGCGGTCTGGCGCACGGCCTCGGCCTCGGCACGCGCGTATTCCCACCAGCCGCCGCGCCGGAAGCTGCGGCTGTCATGGTCGTCGAACCCCATGGGCGCATAGTAATTCGGGCGTTCCCACCCGTTCACGCAGCCGAACTGCGCGCCCCGCGCCGCCTGCCGGTCATAGGCCGGCGAGGTGCGCAGGGGTCTGCAGGCGGGCCGTTCCTCGTCGGGGTGGTGCAGGATGAAGACGTGGTCATAGGCCTCCTCGTTCTTGCGGGCGGCGTATTCCGTGGTCATCCAGCTGCCGAAGCGGCGCGGGTCCAGCGACGCCATGTCGATCTCGGCCTCGCCCTCGGTCATCATCTGCGCCAGGTAATGGCCCACGCCCCCTGCGGCGGTGATGCCAAAGCTGAAGCCCTCGGCCAGCCACATGTTGCGCAGGCCCGGCGCGGGGCCGACCAGCGGGTTGCCGTCAGGCGTATAGCAGATCGGGCCGTTGAAATCGTCCTTCAGACCCACCGTCTCCGAGGTCGGGATGCGGTGGATCATCGCCATGTACTCCTCCTCGATCCGCTCCAGATCCAGGGGGAACAGGTCGGCGCGGAAGCTGTCCGGCACGCCATATTCGAACCGCGCGGGCGCGCCCTTCTCATAGGGGCCCAGAATCCAGCCGCCGCGTTCCTCACGGACATACCACTTGGCGTCCGCATCGCGCAGGACCGGGTGTTCGGGGTTCCCCTCGGCGCGCCAGCGCATCAGCGCGGGGTCCGGCTCGGTCACGATGAACTGGTGTTCGACCGGGATGGCGGGGATCTTGATGCCCAGCAAACGCGCCGTGCGCTGCGCATGGTTGCCGGTCGCGGTCACGACATGTTCGGCATGAATGTCGTAGGTTTCGCCCGACGGGATCAGGTTGCCGCCGCGATCGACCATCTTTTCCACCGTCACGACCCATTCGCTGCCGGTCCAGCGATAGGCGTTCACCTGGATCTTGCGCTCGATCCGGCAGCCCGCCATCCGCGCGCCCTTGGCCATGGCCTGGGTCACGTCGGCGGGGTTGATGTACCCGTCGGTCGGGTGGAACAGCGCGCCCTTCAGATCCTCGGTGCGGACCAGCGGCCAACGCTCCTTGATCTGGGCGGGCGTCAGGAACTGATGCTCGATCCCGATCGTCTCGGCGGTGGCGGAATACAGCATGTATTCGTCCATCCGTGCGTCGGTCTGCGCCATGCGCAGGTTGCCGCAGCGGGTGAAACCGGCGTTCAACCCCGTCTCGGCCTCCAGCCCCGCATAGAGTTTCACCGAATAATCGTGGATGTGGCTTGTCGCATAGCCCATGTTGAACAAAGGCAGCAGCCCCGCCGCATGCCAGGTGGACCCCGCTGTCAGCTCGTCGCGCTCGACCAGCAGCGTGTCCCAGCCCGCGCGCGCCAGATGCAGCGCAATGCCGCATCCGACCGCGCCCCCGCCCACGACCAGAACCTTCACATGCGACGTCATCGCGCTCTCCTGTTGAACCGTTTCGCCAAGTCATGCCCCATCGCGGAAACGCCGCGTCAAAGGCGCCCGACCTCTATGGGCGAAAAACGACATGGCCTTGCCCAGACCCGCCCCCGCGACTAGGGTGCCCCCCGCACCAGAGGGGGGGCCTGAATGGATATCTGCCGCAGCACCGACGCCATGCGCGCCTGGCGCAGGGATGCGGGCCGCGTGGCGCTGGTCCCCACCATGGGCGCGCTGCATCAGGGCCACCTGACGCTGGTCGCGCGGGCGCGCGACTGGCTGGACGGGCAGGGGGGTGGCCGGGTCGTGACCTCGATCTTCGTGAACCCCGCGCAATTCGGCCCGACCGAGGATCTGGACAAATACCCCCGGCAGGAGGCGCAGGACCTGGACCTGCTGCGCGATGCGGGCTGCGACGCGGTGTTCCTGCCGCAGGTCTCCGACATCTGGCGCCCCGGCGCGCAGACCCATGTGCAGGTCAGCCAGCTGGCCGGCATCCTGATGGGCCGCCTGCGCCCCGGCCATTTCCGCGGCGTGGCGACGGTGGTGACCAAGCTGTTCAACATCGTCCAGCCCCAGGCCGCGGCCTTTGGCGAAAAGGACTATCAGCAGCTGACCCTGATCACCCGCATGGTGGCCGATCTGGACATTCCCGTGACCATCCTGCCCGTGCCCACGGTGCGCGAAGCCGACGGGCTGGCCATGTCCTCGCGCAACCAGCGCCTGACGCCCCAGGATCGCGCGGCGGCCCCGGTGCTGGCCCGCGCGCTGGACCATGCCGCGGCCTCGGTCAGCATGGGCACGCCGGTCAGCCTGCTGCGCCGCCAGATCCGCGCGATCATCTCGTCGGAACCGCGCGCCGATATCCGCTCCATCGACATCCGCAACGCGGATGACCTGTCGCGCATCGCCGTCGTCGGCGGTCCGGTGGCGATCCTGCTGGCCGTCCGCTTTGGCGACGTGCTGCTGATCGACCAGCGCACCGCCCATCCCTGACCCGCGCGGCCCCGCGCATTCCCTGAAAGGCCTGTCCCATGTCCGCGCAAGCCCCCGTCAAACGCATCACCGCGCCCCAGATCGCCGCCCGCAAGGCCGCGACACCCATCGTCGCGCTGACCGCCTATACCGCGCCGATGGCCGCCCTGGTCGATGCCCATGCCGATGTGATCCTGGTGGGCGACAGCCTGGGGATGGTGGTCCACGGCCTGCCCTCGACCATCGGCGTCACGCTGGAGATGATGATCCTGCACGGCCAGGCCGTGATGCGCGGATCGTCCCGCGCCATGGTGGTGGTCGACATGCCCTTCGGCAGCTACGAGGAATCGCCGGAACAGGCCTTCCGCAACGCCGCCCGCGTGATGGGAGAGACCGGCGCCGGCGCCGTCAAGCTGGAGGGGGGCGCCCGCATGGCCCCCACCATCCGCTTTCTGGTCGACCGGGGCATCCCGGTCATGGCCCATATCGGCCTGACGCCCCAGGCCACGAACACGATGGGCGGCTTCAAGACGCAGGGTCGCGACCCCGCCACCTGGCCTGCCTTTGTCGAGGATGCCCGCGCCGTCGCCGATGCGGGCGCCTTCAGCGTCGTGGTCGAGGGCGTGATGGAGGCCTTGGCCGATCAGATCACCGATGCGGTGACGGTGCCCACCATCGGCATCGGCGCCTCGGCCCGCTGCGACGGCCAGATCCTGGTGCTGGACGACATGCTGGGCCTGTCGGGCCGGGTGCCGCGCTTCGTGCGCCGCTTTGGCGACCTGGGCGCCTCGGCCGATCAGGCCATCGCCGCCTATGCCGACGCCGTCCGCGACCGCAGCTTTCCGGCCCAGGCCGAGCTCTATCGCTGACCCCGCGCAACGCGCGCAAGCGGTGTACAGGCTGTGCACCTCCTGTGCCTGCGCGGTGCACGCCCCGTGCGGCCCGATCGCCAGCATTTGCTGGCCCGGAACCGGGTGACGCGCCGGGGGCGTTGCGCGGTGACGGTGTGCAACGCGCTCAGCCGTTGCGTGGGTCGAAATCGGCGGTGCGGGCCAGACGCGACAGCGCCAGCGGGATCAGCAGCAGCGCCGCCAGACCCGTATAGATGACCCCTAGGCCGATCCGCTCGGCCAGGAACCCGATGCTGCCGGGCGCCAGCAGGATGCCGGAATAGCCCATCATCGTGACCACCGACAGGCCCATCCCCGCCGCCAGCCCCGGCACGTTTCCGGCCGCCGAAAAGGCGATCGGCACCATGTTCGCGATGCCGATGCCCGCCAGCGCAAAGCCCGCAATCGCTGGCCCCGGCGTGGCCGACAGCCCTGCCAGCGCCAGCCCGGCCATGGCCACGCCCGTGCTGGCGCGGAGCGTCGTGACCGCGCCGAACTGCCGCCGCAGCCCGTCGCCCAGAAAGCGCATCACCGCCATCGTCGCCGCGCAGGCCGCAAAGCCCCAGCCCGCCAGCGCGATCGAGGCGCCCATCTCGCGCTGCAGATAGACGGCGGCCCAGTCCAGGATTGCGCCCTCGGGGATCATGGCGGTCAGCGCAATCACTCCCAGCAGCCAGGGCAGGGGGCTGCGCGGCAGACGCAGGGGTGCGCGCGGCGCATCCGGGGCAGGCGCGTCCTGAACCAACCGTCCCTGCGCCCAGAGTAGCACCAGCGCAAAGACGAAAGACACCGCAACCCCATGAAAAACCTCTCCGAATTGCTGGATGACCCAGCCCCCGGCGCCGGCGCCCGCAAAGGCCCCCAGGCTCCAGAACCCGTGGCAGGACGACATGATCGCCCGGCCCCGCACGCGCTCGACCGCCACGGCATTGGCGTTCATCGCGACATCCATGCCGCCCACCAGCCCGCCGAACAGCGCCACCGCCGCCGCCACCGACCAGTAGGTCGGCGCGACCGAGATCCAGATCATCGAGGGCGCCGCCAGCCAGGCCGCCAGCCGCACCGCCCGCGCCGATCCGGCCCGCGCCACCATCGCCCCAAAGACCGGCATCACGCACAGCGATCCCAGCCCCAGGGCCAGCACGATCAGCCCGGCCCGCGCCTCGGTGATGTCCAGCCGGTCCATCAGCACGGGGATGCGCGGCGCCCAGCTGCCGATCAGCAACCCGTTCGCCAGGAACAGGGCCGAAACCGACCAGCGGATCATTACAGCATGGCCGGAACGACCAGGTCCGGCGGCCGGTGCCCGTCGGCAAAGGTCTTGATGTTGATGATGACTTTCTCGCCCATCTCGGCGCGGCCCTCGACCGTGGCGCTGCCCATATGGGGCAGCAGGACCACGTTGGGCAGCTCGCGCAGGCGGGGGTTGATCTCGTGGCCATGCTCGAACACGTCCAGACCGGCGCCCGCGATTTCGCCCGCGCGCAGCATCCGCGTCAGGGCGTTCTCGTCGATGACCTCGCCGCGCGAGGTGTTCACGATCACCGCCGACGGCTTCATCAGCTTCAGCCGCCGCGCGTTCAGCAGATGGAAGGTCGAGGGCGTGTGGGGCGCGTTCACGCTGACCACGTCCATGCGGGCCAGCATCTGGTCCAGGCTTTCCCAATAGGTCGCCTGCAGCGCCTCCTCGGTCTCGGGGCGCAGGCGCTTGCGGTTGTGGTAATGGACCTGCATGCCAAAGGCATTGGCGCGACGCGCGACCGCCTGGCCGATCCGGCCCATGCCCAGGATGCCAAGGCGCCGCCCGCCGACGCGCCCGCCCAGATGCGCGGTGGGCGACCAGCCCTGCCAGCGCCCGGCCTGCATCTCTGCCAGGCCCTCGGGGATGCGGCGGGTCACGGCCAGGATCAGCGCCAGCGTCATGTCGGCGGTATCCTCGGTCACGACGCCCGGGGTGTTGCTGACCAGCACGCCGCGCTGACGCGCCGACAGCACGTCGATATGATCGACCCCCGCGCCGAAATTCGCGATCAGCTTCAGCCGCTCGCCCGCGCGGGCCAGCATGGCGGCGGTGATCTGGTCGGTGACGGTGGGCACGATCACGTCCGCGCCCTGCATCAGGGACACCAGCTCGTCCGCGGACAGCTTGCGGTCGTCGTCGCGCAGGGCCACGTCGAACAGCTCGGACATGCGGGTCTCGACCGCTTCGGGCAGGCGGCGGGTCACGGCGACGCGCAGCCGGGTGCGCGGGGTGGCGGGGGTGGCGGGCATGGTCACCTCACTGTGTCACAAGCTTGTCGGCACGCCCTTCCCATCGGGTGACGCTTTTGGCAAACTGCCCGCGTTGAGGGGCAGGCACAAGACCCCAGAGGGCGCGTGCCCTTGCAGCAGGACAGGATCGGACAACGCATGACGGCACGGCCAGGCAGGACAGGCGCAAGGGTGGCCCTTGCGGTTGCGGCGATGATCGCGATGGGGCTGACATCGGCCCCCGCCACGGCGCAGGCGGTCCCCCAGCAAAGCCAGGGCGCCCCCGAACAGCGCGGCGCGGTCACCAACCTGCCGCTGCCCCGCTATGTCAGCCTCAAGGGCAACGAGGGCAATGCCCGGCGCGGCCCCAGCCTGTCGCACCGCATCGACTGGGTCTTCCGCCATGCCGGCATGCCGCTGCGCGTGGTGGCCGAGTTCGGGCATTGGCGCCGGGTCGAGGACAAGGACGGCGCCGGGGGCTGGGTGCATTACGCGCTGTTGTCGGGGGTGCGGACCGCGCTGGTGACCCAGGACATGCTGGAGCTGCGCACCCGCCCGAACCCGGATGCCGACATCGTCGCCCGGGCCGAGATGGGCGCCATCCTGCGGCTGAACGAATGTCAGCCCGAATGGTGCCGCGTGTCGGGGGGCGGTCAGCGGGGCTGGGTGCCCAAGACGACGATCTGGGGCGTGGACGCGGCCGAGATCCGCGACTGAACCCGTCGGATTGCAACAATTCGCCGCGCTTTCCGGGCCCCGCGCCCGTTGACCCCGGCACGCGCCGGGTCTAAACCGCACACAGCCAAACCCGTCGCGGGGCGCAGCCACTGATCCCCGCGACCGACAAGGGGATCGTCACCCGTGCAAAACATAACGCAGGATTATCTGCCCATCCTCGTCTTCGCGGCGATGGCCTCGGCGCTTGCGCTGATCTTGCTGCTTTCCGCCTTCGTCATTGCCGTGCGCAATCCCGACCCCGAAAAGGTCAGCGCCTATGAATCGGGCTTCAACCCGTTCGATGACGCGCGGATGAAATTCGACGTGCGATTCTATCTGGTGTCGATCCTGTTCATCATTTTCGACCTCGAGGTCGCGTTCCTGTTCCCCTGGGCCGTCAGCTTCCAGGCGATCAGCGAGACAGCGTTCTGGTCCATGATGGTCTTCCTGGGCGTGCTGACCGTGGGCTTTGCCTATGAATGGAAGAAGGGAGCGTTGGAATGGGCGTGATGGCAGGGGCGAACACCGCCGGACCCGATCGCGAATTCGCGACCAAGGCCCTGAACGCGGAGCTGCAGGACAAGGGGTTCCTGCTGACCACGACCGAGGACATCATCAACTGGGCGCGCAACGGCTCGCTGCACTGGATGACCTTCGGTCTGGCCTGCTGCGCGGTCGAGATGATGCAGACCTCGATGCCGCGCTATGACCTGGAGCGTTTTGGCACCGCGCCGCGCGCCTCTCCGCGCCAGTCGGACCTGATGATCGTCGCGGGCACGCTGACCAACAAGATGGCCCCGGCACTGCGCAAGGTCTATGACCAGATGCCCGAGCCGCGTTACGTCATCAGCATGGGCAGCTGCGCGAATGGCGGCGGCTACTACCATTACAGCTATTCCGTGGTGCGGGGCTGCGACCGGATCGTGCCCGTGGACATCTATGTCCCCGGCTGCCCGCCGACCGCCGAGGCGCTGCTGTATGGCATCCTGCAACTTCAGCGCCGCATCCGGCGCACCGGCACGCTGGTGAGGTGATCATGGCGACCTATACCGATCCCGACGCGCTGGACCAGCTGGCCGAGCATATCAAGCTGCGCCGCCCCAACGAGGTCGTCGGCACCGACGTGGCCTTCGGCGAGCTGACCGTGACCGCCACGGCCAGCGGCATCCTGGACCTGCTGGATTTCCTGCGCTGCGACAACAGCTGCCGGTTCTCGACCCTGGTCGACATCACCGCCGTCGATTACCCCTCGCGCCAGCAGCGCTTCGACGTGGTCTGGCATTTCCTGTCGATGTACCAGAACCAGCGCATCCGCGTGAAGGTCAGCGTCCGCGAGGATGAGATGCTGCCCACGCTGACCGGCATCTTTCCCGCCGCCAACTGGTTCGAGCGCGAGATCTTCGACATGTTCGGCATCCTGTTCACGGGCCACCCGGACATGCGCCGCATCCTGACCGATTACGGCTTTTCGGGCCATCCGCTACGTAAGGATTTCCCGACCACCGGCTATGTCGAGGTTCGCTATGACGACGCCGAAAAGCGCGTCATCTACGAACCCGTCAGCCTGGTTCAGGAATACCGCCAATTCGATTTTCTGTCTCCGTGGGAGGGTGTGCAATACGCCCTGCCGGGTGATGAGAAGGGGGCTGCGAAATGATGGACGGCGACATCCGCGTGAACAGCTATGACGACGGCAGCGAGGATCTGCTGACCGGCGAACAGCGCATCCGCAACTTCAACATCAACTTCGGTCCCCAGCACCCGGCGGCGCATGGCGTGCTGCGCATGGTGCTGGAGCTGGACGGCGAGGTCGTCGAGCGCGCCGACCCGCATATCGGCCTGCTGCATCGTGGCACCGAAAAGCTGATGGAAAGCCGCACCTATCTGCAGAACCTGCCCTATTTCGACCGGCTGGATTACGTCAGCCCGATGAACCAAGAGCACGCCTGGTGCCTGGCGATCGAGCGTCTGACCGGCACCGTCGTGCCGCGCCGCGCCAGCCTGATCCGGGTCCTGTATTCCGAGATCGGCCGCATCCTGAACCACCTGTTGGGCCTGACCACGGGCGCGCTGGACGTGGGCGCGCTGACGCCGCCGCTGTGGGGCTTCGAGGCGCGCGAGCAGCTGATGATCTTCTATGAGCGGGCATCGGGCGCGCGTCTGCACGCGGCCTATTTCCGGCCCGGCGGCGTCCACCAGGATCTGCCGCCGGACCTGCTGGACGATATCGAAGCCTGGTGCGACCAGTTCCCCAAGGTGCTGGACGATCTGGACACGCTGCTGACTGAGAACCGGATCTTCAAGCAGCGCCTGGTCGATATCGGTATCGTCACCGAGCAGGATGCGCTGGACTGGGGATTCTCGGGCGTGATGGTGCGCGGATCGGGCATGGCCTGGGATCTACGCCGCAGCCAGCCTTATGAATGCTACGACGAATTCGATTTCAAGATCCCGGTCGGGACGAATGGCGACTGCTATGACCGGTTCCTGTGCCGCATGCAGGAGATGCGCGAATCGACCTCGATCATGCGTCAGGCGATCACCAAGCTGCGGGCCGAGGGCCCGGGCGAGGTTCTGGCCCGCGGCAAGCTGACCCCGCCCAAGCGCGCCGACATGAAGCGCGACATGGAAAGCCTGATCCACCACTTCAAGCTGTATACCGAAGGCTTCCGCGTCCCCGCCGGAGAGGTCTATGCCGCCGTCGAGGCGCCCAAGGGCGAATTCGGCGTCTATCTGGTCAGCGACGGCACCAACAAGCCCTATCGCGCCAAGCTGCGCGCGCCGGGCTTTTTGCACCTGCAATCCATGGACTGGATGTCCAAGGGTCACTTGCTGGCCGACGTGCCGGCCCTGATCGCAACCCAGGATATCGTCTTCGGAGAGGTCGACCGCTGATGCTGCGCCGCCTGCACCCCGTCCAGCCGGACAGTTTCGCCTTCACGCCCGCCAATCTGGAATGGGCGCAGGCACAGATCACCAAATACCCCGAAGGTCGCCAGCAATCGGCGATCATCCCGATCCTGTGGCGCGCCCAGGAGCAGGAGGGCTGGCTGTCCCGCCCCGCCATCGAATATTGCGCGGGCCTTCTGGGCATGGCCTATATCCGGGCGCTGGAGGTGGCGACCTTCTACTTCATGTTCCAGCTGCAACCCGTTGGAACGGTGGCCAATATCCAGATCTGCGGCACGACCACCTGCATGATCTGCGGCGCCGAGGATCTGGTCGCGGTCTGCAAGCGCAAGATCGCGCCGACCCCCCACACGCTGTCCGCCGACGGCAAGTTCAGCTGGGAAGAGGTCGAGTGCCTGGGCGCCTGCGCCAATGCGCCGATGGCCCAGATCGGCAAGGATTACTATGAGGATCTGACCCCCGAGAGCCTGGAGGCGCTGATCGACCGCATGTCCGCCGGCGAGGTTCCGGTGCCGGGATCGCAGACCGGCCGCTTTGCGTCCGAGCCCGCCAGCGGGTTGACCAGCTTGGCCGATCTGAAGGGTCAGGAAGGGCACAATGCCAGCGTCCAGCTGGCCACCGATCTGGGCGAGACGCTGAAGCGGATCGACGGGACCGAGGCGCCGATCCTGACCAAATGGCGCCGCAAGCCCGAGGCCGCCCGCGACGATCAAACCGGTGTCGACACCGCCCCCGAGCAGGAGCCGCGCCCGTCCGACGGTGCGCCCGTCGACTCGACCGGCGTGACCGAGCAGGAGGCGCAGGCCAGTTCCGCCGCGCGTCCCGTCTCGAAACGCGAACCTGCCGAGGTCAGACAGGACGACAAGGACCGCGACTAGACCCCACCCACACCCGCCAGGAAAGGACGCCCAGCCCATGACAGCCGCCACCAGAACCACCGGAGCCGTCGCGGCACTGCTGGTCCTTCTGGCCCTTGGCCTGTTCGGACAGGCGGGCTGGCCGGCGGCGCTGCTGCTGGGGGTGCTGACCGGGATCCTGCTGGCCGCGCTGCTGCACTGGCTTGTCGATCAGGGGCCCGCGCCGATGGACGGCACGGCATTTGCGCCCCCGGTCGTGCAGGTCGCACAGCCTGTCGCGGTTGCGGCACCGGCCGTGCCCGCGCTGCCGCAGGACGACCTGTCGCAGGATGATCTGCGCGCGATCCGGGGCATCGGCCCCAAGGTCGCGCAGGGTCTGAACCAGGCGGGCGTGACCCGGCTGGACCAGATCGCTGCGTGGGACGATGCGCAGATCGACCGCATCGCGGTCGAGATCGGGCGCGGTGCGGCGCGGATCAGGAACGATGACTGGGTCGGGCAGGCGCGCGCGCTCATTGCCGACCGGGCGGGGGCGTGATGACGCGTCCCGACCAGGATGCCCGCCAGATGCGGCTGGTCGCGATCGTGATCGCGGTGACCATGCTGGGCTGGCTCGCCGTGCAGGCGATCGGGCGGCACTATGACTGGGCGGCGCAATGGGCCTTTCTGGCCGACCTTGCCGCCATGGGCGGATTTGTCTGGTCGCTGATCGTGACCTGGCGTATCTGGCGGCGCAGGAATGCGTGACGCCGGGAATAAAGGACCAATCGGATGCTGAAAGACCAGGATCGCATTTTCACCAACCTGTACGGCATGGGCGACCGCAGCCTGGCGGGCGCGCAGCGGCGCGGCCATTGGGACGGCACCGGCGACATCATCGGCCGCGGGCGCGACAAGATCATCGAGCAGGTCAAGGCCTCGGGGCTGCGCGGGCGCGGCGGGGCGGGCTTTCCGACCGGTCTGAAATGGTCCTTCATGCCCAAGGAATCGGACGGGCGGCCCAGCTATCTGGTGATCAACGCCGACGAATCCGAACCCGCGACCTGCAAGGACCGCGAGATCATGCGCCATGATCCGCACACCCTTATCGAGGGCGCGTTGATCGCCGCCTTCGCGATGAACGCGCATGTCTGCTACATCTATCTGCGCGGCGAATACATCCGCGAAAAGGAGGCCCTGCAGGCCGCCATCGACGAATGCTATGACGCGGGCCTTCTCGGCGCGAACGCGGCCGGGTCGGGCTGGGATTTCGACCTCTACCTGCATCACGGCGCCGGCGCCTATATCTGCGGCGAGGAAACCGCCCTGCTGGAGAGCCTGGAGGGCAAGAAGGGCATGCCCCGGATGAAGCCGCCTTTCCCGGCGGGCGCGGGCCTCTACGGCTGCCCGACCACGGTGAACAACGTCGAATCCATTGCGGTGGTGCCGACCATCCTGCGGCGCGGGCCGGAATGGTTCGCGGGCTTTGGCCGACCGAACAATGCGGGGGTCAAGCTGTTCGGCCTGACCGGCCACCTGAACGCCCCCTGCGTGATCGAGGAATCCATGTCGATCAGCATGAAGGAGCTGATCGAAAAGCATGGCGGCGGCGTCCGTGGCGGCTGGAAGAACCTCAAGGCGGTGATCCCCGGCGGCGCCTCCTGCCCGGTGCTGACCGCCGAGCAGTGCGAGAACGCCATCATGGATTATGACGGCATGCGCGAGCTGAAATCCAGTTTCGGCACCGGCTGCATGATCGTGATGGATCAGTCCACCGACATCATCAAGGCGATCTGGCGGCTGTCGGCCTTTTTCAAGCATGAAAGCTGCGGCCAGTGCACGCCCTGCCGCGAGGGCACCGGCTGGATGATGCGCGTCATGGCGCGCCTGGTCTCCGGAGAGGCCGAGGTCGAGGAGATCGACATGCTGCTGGACGTCACCAAGCAGGTCGAGGGTCACACCATCTGCGCCCTGGGCGATGCGGCCGCCTGGCCGATCCAGGGCCTGATCCGCAACTTCCGCGGCGAGATCGAGGATCGCCTGAAGGCGAAGAAGACCGGGCGCATGGGTGCGCTTGCTGCGGAGTGATGACAAGGCTGGCACATCACGCGGCCCGCACGGGCTTGTGTCGGGCGATGCGCCCGGCGGGTGGTTATGTGGCGACACATAACCCCCGAAAGGATGCTGCCATGAAACGCCCTCTGATCGCCGCCGCCTTGGCGCTTGCCACCCTGACCACCCCGGCCGCCGCGCTGGAGCCGCTGTCGCAGAACGCCTATGTCAACGACCGCCTGGTCCAGGCCCGTGTCGCGGATGTGGTACGCCGCAACTGCCCCAGCATCGACGCGCGGCTGGTGCGTGCCTTCAGCGAGGCGCGCGCCCTGAAACGCCATGCCCGCAACCAGGGCTATTCCGAGGCCCAGATCGACGCTTTTCTTGACAGCCGCGCGGATCGCCAGCGTATCTACGCAGAGGCGGATCGCTATATGGTCGAGAATGGCGTCCTGAACGGGCAACCGGAGACTTTTTGCCGCCTCGGGCGGGACGAAATCGCACGGCAGACGGTCGCAGGATCGCTGCTGAGTGCCAGATAAGGATGTAAGTTCATGGCCGAATTGCGGACGATCAAGATCGACGGCGCCGAAATCCAGGTCGATCCCAACCTGACCCTCATCCAGGCCTGCGAGCAGGCCGGGATCGAGATTCCGCGTTTCTGCTATCACGAACGCCTGTCCATCGCGGGCAACTGCCGGATGTGCCTGGTCGAGGTCGTGGGCGGCCCGCCCAAGCCTGCCGCAAGCTGCGCGATGCAGGTCAAGGATCTGCGCCCCGGCCCAGAGGGCGCGCCCTCCGAGATCCGCACCAACAGCCCGATGGTCAAGAAGGCCCGCGAGGGCGTGATGGAATTCCTGCTGATCAACCATCCGCTGGACTGCCCGATCTGCGACCAGGGCGGCGAATGCGACCTGCAGGACCAGGCGATGGCCTATGGCGTCGATTTCAGCCGCTATCGCGAGCCCAAGCGCGCCTCGGAGGAGCTGAACCTGGGGCCGCTGGTGGAAACCCACATGACCCGTTGCATCAGCTGCACCCGCTGCGTGCGCTTTACCACCGAGGTCGCGGGCATCAGCCAGATGGGCCAGACCGGTCGTGGCGAGGACAGCGAGATCACCAGCTATCTGAACCAGACGCTGGAATCGAACCTGCAGGGCAACATCATCGACCTGTGCCCAGTGGGGGCGCTGGTCTCCAAGCCCTATGCGTTCACCGCCCGCCCGTGGGAGCTGACCAAGACCGAATCCATCGACGTCATGGACGCCGTCGGCAGCGCGATCCGCGTGGACACCAAGGGCCGCGAAGTGATGCGTATCCTACCGCGCAACCATGACGCCGTGAACGAGGAATGGATCAGCGACAAGACGCGTTTCGTCTGGGACGGTTTGCGTCGCCAGCGGCTGGACACGCCCTATCTGCGCGAGAACGGCCGTCTGCGCCCGGCCACCTGGCCCGAGGCGCTGACGGCCGCGGCCCGCGCGATGCAGGGCGGCAAGGTCGCAGGCCTGATCGGCGATCTGGCCCCGGTTGAGGCGGCCTTCAGCCTGAAGATGCTGGTCGAGGCTCTGGGCGGTTCGGTCGAATGCCGCACCGACGGGGCGCGCCTGCCGGCGGGCAACCGGTCGGGCTATGTCGGGAATGCAGTGATCGAGGATATCGACACGGCGGGCTCGATCGTGCTGATCGGCACCAACCCGCGGGACGAGGCCGCGGTGCTGAACGCGCGCCTGCGCCGGGCCTGGGCGCGCGGCGCGCAGGTGACTGTCGTGGGTCAGGCCATCGACCTGACGTTCAATTACAACCACGCGGGCACCGACCGCGCCGCGCTGACGGCGCTGCTGGAGAAGGCCGATCCGACCGAGGTTCCGGGCCTGGTTGTCGTGGGGCAGGGTGCCCTGCGCGAGGCCGACGGAGAGGCCGTGCTGGCCGCCGCACAGGCGCTGGCCGAGGCGACCGGGGGCCGTCTGCTGGTCCTGCACACCGCCGCGGGCCGCGTGGGTGCCATGGATGTCGGTGCCGTGACCGAGGGCGGCCTGACGGCGGCCATCGAGGGTGCGCAGGTGATCTTCAACCTGGGCGCCGATGAGGTCGACATCGCCGCCGGTCCGGTCGTGATCTATCAGGGCAGCCATGGCGACCGGGGCGCGCATCGCGCCGACATCATCCTGCCCGCCGCCTGCTATACCGAGGAGATGGGCCTGTTTGTGAACACCGAAGGCCGTCCCCAGCTGGCCATGCGCGCCAATTTCGCGCCGGGCGAGGCCAAGGAGAACTGGGCTATCCTGCGCGCTTTGTCGGCGGAGCTGGGCCAGACCCTGCCGTGGGACAGCCTGCCGCAGCTGCGCCGCAAGCTGGTCGAGGCGGTGCCGCATCTGGGCCAGGTCGGTCAGGTCGTCGAAAGCGACTGGCATCCCCTGCCGCGCCGCGATCTGGGACAGGCCAGCTTTGTGAACCCGGTTCGCGATTTCTATCTGACGAACCCGATCGCCCGCAGCTCGCCCCTGATGGGAGAGCTGTCGCGCATGGCCGCCGCGCGCCTCGCGCCGGCGCTTGCGGCGGAGTAGGGCGATGCCCGCCCGGTTCCGGCACTGGAGTGCGGCGGCCCTGACCGGGGCCGTGCTGACGCTGGCGGGCTGCTCCATGTCGGACGTCGCGCCGGATGACCGTCCGCGCGCCAAGCCCGCGCAGGTCACCGCGACGGTGGCGGGCACCAAAGGTCTGGGTCGGGCGCGCATTTCGACCCAATCGGGCGAGATCCTGATTTTGGAGGATGACGGCAGCGTCACCACGATGGATCTGGACAGCCCCGGCGGTCGCGACGCCTTTCAGGTCACCGAGGCCGATCTGGCGGCGCTGAACGCCAATCTGGACCTCAGTTTCGCGGGGCTGGCCCCGGTGGCCCGCGCGCCGCGCGGCCCCACGGCGCAGGAAAAGGCGATCGAGGCCTTTGCCGCGCGCACCGCCCCGGCCCTGCCGGTGATCGCCCCGGACGCCGAGATCGACCCGGAGGTCTTTCTGGCGGTCAAGGTGGTGACGCTGAACCAGGGGCCAGGCGCGGATCTGGTCGAGGTGACGGCCAATCTGCGTCAGGGGGTGGACGCGGATATCGCGTTCTCGTATGCCACCTGCGCATTGGCCGGGTGGGCCAGGGACAACGGCAACCCTTACGGACGGCATATCCGGACGCTGCAGGCCAAACGCAATGGCAAGCTGCTGATCGGATCGGCCTTCCTGATGTCGGACAGCAGGCCCCTGGGCCTGCGGGTGATGGAAACGGAAGAGACCTTGCGCGAATGCAGCGCACGCGGCATTCCAGCGGCGTAAGGCAGAGGGACTGGCATCATGGCTGATTTTTGGGCATCCTCCTGGGGCATCGCGCTGATCCTGCTGGCGCAGGGTCTGGCGCTGATCGTCTTCGTGATGCTGTCGCTGGTCTACATGGTCTATGGCGACCGCAAGATCTGGGCGGCGGTGCAGATGCGCCGCGGCCCGAACGTGGTCGGCCCCTGGGGAATCCTGCAGACCTTTGCCGACGCGCTGAAATTCGTCGTCAAGGAGATCGTCGTCCCGGCGGGCGCGGACAAGTTCGTGTTCTTCCTGGCGCCCTTCCTGTCGATGATGCTGGCGCTGCTGGCCTTCGTGGCGATTCCCTTCGCGCCGGGCTGGGTGATGGCCGACATCAACGTGGGCATCCTGTTCATCTTCGCCATCTCCTCGCTGGAGGTCTACGGCGTGATCATGGGCGGATGGGCGTCGAACTCGAAATTCCCGTTCCTGGGCTCGCTGCGCTCTGCCGCGCAGATGATCTCCTACGAGGTCAGCCTGGGCCTGATCATCATCGGGGTGATCATCTCGGCCGGGTCGATGAACCTGACCGCCATCGTCGAGGCGCAGCGCGGCGCGGGCCTGCTGTCGTGGTTCTGGCTGCCGCACCTGCCGATGGTCGTGCTGTTCTTCGTGTCCTGCCTGGCCGAGACAAACCGCCCGCCCTTCGATCTGCCCGAGGCGGAATCCGAACTGGTCGCGGGCTTCATGACCGAATATTCCTCCACCCCTTACCTTTTGTTCATGGCCGGCGAATATATCGCCATGTGGCTGATGTGCGCGCTGATCAGCCTGCTGTTCTTCGGCGGCTGGCTGTCGCCCATCCCCGGCCTGCCGGACGGGGCGATCTGGATGTTCCTGAAGATGGTCTTCTGGTTCTTCATGTTCGCCATGGTGAAGGCGATCGTGCCGCGCTATCGCTACGACCAGCTGATGCGCATCGGTTGGAAGGTGTTCCTGCCGCTGTCCCTGGGCTGGGTGGTGATCGTGGCGTTCCTTGCGAAATACGAAGTCTTCGGGACCTTCTGGGCCCGTTGGGCAGGAGTGTAAAAGATGGCTTTCGACGTCGTCCGCGCCACCAAGTACTTCCTGATGGTGGATTTCATCAAAGGTTTCGGCCTGGGCATGCGCTATTTCTTCGCGCCCAAGGCCACGATCAACTATCCCCACGAAAAGGGCCCGCTGTCGCCGCGCTTTCGCGGCGAGCATGCCCTGCGCCGCTACCCCAACGGCGAGGAACGCTGCATCGCCTGCAAGCTGTGCGAGGCGATCTGCCCCGCGCAGGCAATCACCATCGATGCCGAACCCCGCGACGACGGCTCGCGCCGCACGACGCGCTATGACATCGACATGACGAAATGCATCTATTGCGGCTTCTGCCAGGAGGCCTGCCCGGTCGATGCCATCGTCGAGGGCCCGAACTTCGAATTTGCCACTGAAACCCGCGAGGAGCTGTTCTACGACAAGCAGCGCCTGCTGGATAACGGCGCCCGTTGGGAATCCGAGATCGCGCGCAACCTTGCCATGGACGCGCCCTACAGATGACCGATCCCTTCACCAAGATGTTCCAGCAGATGCTGGCCCAGGGTCAGGAGATGGCGCGGACCTTCAACCCCGCGCTTGAGCATTTCGACCTCAAGGCGGTCGAGAAGATGTTCCCGACCATGCCCGCCGACATGCTGGAGATGTGGTTCGGCAAGACGTTCAACCGCGACGGTCTGGACGCGCGCACGCGTCTGCTGGTCACCATCGCCGCGATGACCGTCCAGGGCGCCCTGGCCGAGCCGCAGCTGCGCATGACGATCCGCCACGCCATCGAGGCCGGGGCCACCCCGCGCGAGATCGCCGAGGTGATCTATCAGATGGGGATGTTCGCCGGCCTTCCCGCGATGCAGAAGGCGCTGGAAATTGCCCAGGGCGTATTCACCGAATCCGAAGGGAGCCCCCAGACATGATGACCTTCGCCTTTTACCTCTTCGCCATCTCGGTCTGCACCGCGGGCTTCATGGTGGTCCTGGCGCGCAACCCCGTCCATTCGGTGCTGTGGCTGATCCTGGCCTTCCTGTCGGCGGCGGGTCTGTTCGTCCTGCTGGGCGCCGAATTCGTCGCCATGCTGCTGATCATCGTCTATGTCGGCGCGGTGGCGGTGCTGTTCCTGTTCGTGGTGATGATGCTGGACGTCGATTTTGCGCGACTCAAGGGCAAATTCGCGCGGTATCTGCCTCTGGCGGGCCTGATCGCGCTGGTCCTGCTGGCGCAGCTGGCCATCGCCTATGGCGCGTGGGAAAGCAGCGACCAGTCCGCGACCCTGCGCAGCGTGCCGATGCAGGCCGATGCGCTGAACACCAATTCCATCGGCCTGGTGCTGTATGACCGCTACATCCTGCCGTTCCAGATCTCGGGACTGATCCTGCTGGTGGCGATGATCGGGGCGATCACGCTGACCATGCGGCACCGCACCAACGTCAAGCGTCAGGACGTGATCCGCCAGATGCACCGTGACCCGGCCAAGGCCATGCAGCTGCGCGACGTCAAGCCGGGGCAGGGGCTGTAAGCCCGCGCCTCAGCCAACGAATTTGAACGGGTAGAAGAACCCGGAGGGACTGAAACGATGATCGGATTGACACATTACCTTGTCGTGGGGGCGATCCTGTTCGTCGCCGGGATCTTCGGCATCTTCGTGAACCGCAAGAACGTCATCGTCATCCTGATGTCGATCGAGCTGATGCTGCTGGCGGTCAACATCAACTTCGTCGCCTTTTCGGCCCATCTGGGCGATCTGGGCGGGCAGATCTTCACCATGTTCATCCTGACCGTCGCCGCCGCCGAGGCCGCCATCGGTCTGGCCATCCTGGTCGTCTTCTTCCGCAACCGCGGTACGATCGCGGTCGAAGATGTCAACGTGATGAAGGGGTAAGGGACCATGGCCCAATTCATTCTGTTCGCGCCCCTGCTGGGTGCGCTGATCGCGGGTTTCGGCTGGCGCCTGATCGGAGAGCGCGGCGCGCAGATCCTGACCACCGCCATCCTGTTCGCCGCCGCAGCCCTGTCCTGGGTGGTCTTCCTGACGCTGGAGGCCCCGCAAAGCATCCCGGTCATGGACTGGATCGTCTCAGGCGACTTCACCTCCGAATGGGCGATCCGCCTGGACCGGCTGACCGCGATCATGCTGATCGTGATCAACTCGGTCTCGGCGCTGGTCCACCTCTATTCCTTCGGCTACATGGCCCATGACGAGAATTTCGGCGACGATGAGCCCTATCGGGCGCGCTTCTTCGCCTATCTGTCGTTCTTCACCTTCTCGATGCTGATGCTGGTGACCTCCGACAACCTGCTGCAGATGTTCTTTGGCTGGGAAGGCGTGGGCGTCGCGTCCTATCTTCTGATCGGCTTCTACTACAAGAAACAGTCGGCGGGCGCCGCCGCGATGAAGGCGTTTATCGTCAACCGCGTCGGCGATTTCGGCTTTCTGCTGGGTATCTTCGGCATCTGGTGGCTGACCGGGTCGATCCAGTTCGACGAGATCTTTGCCCAGGTCCCGATGCTGGCCCAGACCGAGATGACCTTCCTGTGGCGCGACTGGAACGCGGCCAACGTGCTGGCGATCCTGCTGTTCATCGGCGCGATGGGCAAGTCGGCGCAGCTGTTCCTGCACACCTGGCTGCCCGACGCGATGGAAGGCCCGACCCCGGTGTCCGCGCTGATCCACGCGGCGACCATGGTGACCGCGGGCGTGTTCCTGGTCTGCCGGATGTCGCCGCTCTATGAATTCGCGCCCGAGGCCAAGATGTTCATCGTCTATATCGGCGCGACCACGGCGTTCTTCGCCGCCACCGTCGGTCTGGTCCAGAACGACATCAAGCGCGTGATCGCCTATTCGACCTGTTCGCAGCTGGGCTACATGTTCGTGGCGGCGGGCGTCGGCGTCTATTCGGTGGCCATGTTCCACCTGTTCACGCATGCCTTCTTCAAGGCAATGCTGTTTTTGGGCGCGGGTTCGGTAATCCACGCGATGCACCACGAACAGGACATGCGGAATTACGGCGGGTTGCGGAAGAAGATCCCGCTGACCTTTGCCGCGATGATGATCGGCACGCTGGCCATCACCGGCGTCGGCATCCCGCTGACCCATATCGGCTTTGCGGGTTTCCTGTCCAAGGATGCCGTGATCGAAAGCGCCTTTGTCGGCAGCACCTATGCCTTCTGGATGCTGGTGATCGCGGCCCTGATGACCAGCTTCTATTCCTGGCGCCTGATGTTCATGACCTTCTACGGCACGCCGCGCGGCGACCATCATGCGCATGACCATGCGCATGAGAGCCCCCGCGTGATGACCGCGCCGCTGGTCGTGCTGGCCTTCGGATCGATCTTCGCGGGCATGATCTGGTACAACAGCTTCTTCGAAGAGGAGGGCGTCACCCGCTTCTTCGGGATCGAGGCCGCGGCGATGCATGACGGCGACCACGCCGAGGGTGCCGCCGCCGCCGGGACTGAGACCGCCCTGGAGGGCAGCGTCGCCGAGGCCCCCGCGCAGCAGCCCGAGGGCGCGGCCCTGCACGCCGCCGCCGGCGCCGCCGAGAACCCGGCCGAGGTCGAGGCCTTTACCGTGACCCCCGGCGCGATCTACATGCGGCCCGACAACCACGTGATGCATGACGCGCATTACGTGCCGGCTTGGGTCAAGGTGTCGCCCTTCGTCGCGATGCTGATCGGCTTCGGTCTGGCCTGGCTGATGTATATCCGTCGCCCCGAACTGCCCGGCCAGCTGGCCGCACAGCAGCGCGGCCTGTATCAGTTCCTGCTGAACAAGTGGTATTTCGACCAGGCCTATGACGCGATCTTCGTGCGTCCGGCCCGCTGGATCGGTCGCAAGCTGTGGACGGGCGGTGACGGAGCCGTTATCGACGGCGCCATCAACGGGCTGGCCCTGGGAATCATCCCGCGCCTGACCCGGTTCGCCGGGCGGGTGCAGTCGGGCTATCTGTTCCATTATGCCTTCGCGATGGTTCTGGGCATCGTGGGCTTGCTGATCTGGGTGATGATGCGGGGCGCGCAATAACATGACGAACCTTCTTTCGATCATCACCTTCCTGCCGATCGTCGCGGCGGGCATCCTGGCCCTGTTCCTGCGTGGTGACGATGCCGCCTCGCAGAAGAACGCCAAGTTCCTGGCACTGATCGCGACCAGCGCGACCTTCCTGATCTCGCTGTTCCTGCTGGCGGGGTTCAATCCGTCGAACACCGGATTCCAGTTCGTCGAGGATCACGCCTGGATCATGGGCCTGCGCTATCGCATGGGCGTGGACGGGATCTCGATCCTGTTCATCATGCTGACCACCTTCCTGATGCCGCTGACGATCCTGTCCACCTGGGACGTCAAGGTCCGGGTCAAGGAATACATGATCGCCTTCCTGGTGCTGGAGGGGCTGATGATCGGCGTCTTCGCGGCGCTGGACCTGATCCTCTTCTACCTGTTCTTCGAGGCGGGCCTGATCCCGATGTTCCTGATCATCGGCATCTGGGGCGGCAAGAACCGCATCTATGCCTCGTTCAAGTTCTTCCTCTACACCTTCATCGGCTCGGTGCTGATGCTGGTGGCGATGATCGCGATGGCCCGCACGGCGGGCACGACCGACATCGCGGCGCTCCTTGAGTTCGACTTCCCCTCGCAGACCATGGCGGTGATGGGCTTCACCATCGTCGGTGGCATGCAGACGCTGCTGTTCCTGGCCTTCTTTGCCAGCTTCGCGGTCAAGATGCCGATGTGGCCTGTCCATACCTGGCTGCCCGACGCGCACGTCCAGGCGCCGACCGCGGGGTCGGTGGTGCTGGCGGCGGTGCTGCTGAAGATGGGCGGCTATGGCTTCCTGCGCTTCAGCCTGCCGATGTTCCCGGTGGCCTCCGACCTGATGCAGCCCTTCGTGCTGTGGCTGTCGGCCATCGCCATCGTCTATACCTCGCTGGTGGCGCTGGCGCAGTCCGACATGAAGAAGCTGATCGCCTATTCGTCGGTCGCCCATATGGGCTACGTGACCATGGGCATCTTCGCCGCGAACCAGCAGGGGCTGGACGGCGCGATCTTCCAGATGCTGTCGCACGGCTTCATCTCGGGGGCGCTGTTCCTCTGTGTGGGCGTCATCTATGACCGCATGCACACGCGCGAGATCGACGCCTATGGCGGCCTCGTGAACCGGATGCCGGTCTATGCACTGGTCTTCATGTTCTTCACCATTGCCAATGTCGGCCTGCCCGGAACCTCGGGTTTCGTGGGCGAGTTCCTGACGCTGATGGGCGCGTTCCACGCCAACACCTGGGTGGCCTTCGTGGCTGCGACCGGCGTGATCCTGTCGGCGGCCTATGCGCTGTGGCTCTATCGCCGCGTGACCATGGGCGCGCTGATCAAGGAGAGCCTGCGCACCATCACCGACATGACCCCGCGCGAGCGCTGGATCTTTGCGCCGCTGATCGCCATGACCCTGATCCTGGGTGTCTATCCGCGCCTGGTGACCGACATCACCGGCCCCTCGGTCCAGGCGCTGCTGGTGAATTACAACGACGCGCTGCCCACGGACGCAGCGACGGGCGACCTGGCTTCGGCCGCCGTCAGCCCCGCCGTCAGCCACTGAGGAACGCAAGATGACCGGTTTGGATATCTCGACCATTCTGCCCGAACTGATGCTTGCGATCTATGCGCTGGCCGCGCTGATGGCGGGGGCCTATCTGGGCAAGGATCGCATCGCGATGCCGATCCTGTGGGTCAGCGTGCTGGCGCTTCTGGCGGGGGCGATGTTCATCGGCCTGGCCGATCGTCCCCAGCAGATCGCCTTCTTCGGCATGTTCACCGACGACGCCTTCGGCCGCTTTGCCAAGATCACGATCCTGCTGTCGGGCGCCGCCGTCCTGGCGATGAGCGCGGATTACATGGATCGCCACGGGCTGATGCGGTTCGAATACCCGATCCTGATCGTGCTGGCCTCTCTGGGCATGATGATGATGGTGTCCGCGGGCGATCTGCTGACGCTGTATATGGGCCTGGAGCTGCAGTCGCTGGCCCTCTATGTCGTGGCCGCCATGCGCCGCGAGAGTGCCAAGTCCTCCGAGGCGGGACTCAAATACTTCGTGCTGGGCGCGCTCAGTTCGGGCCTGCTGCTCTATGGTGCCTCGCTGGTCTACGGCTTTTCGGGGACGACGCAGTTCTCGGGGATCATCCAGGCGGTTCAGGCGGGCAACCTGCCGATGGGCCTGCTGTTCGGTCTGGTCTTCCTGCTGGTGGGCCTGGCGTTCAAGGTCTCGGCCGTGCCGTTCCACATGTGGACCCCCGACGTCTATGAGGGCTCTCCGACCCCGGTGACCGCCTTCTTGGCGACGGCTCCCAAGGTCGCGGCCATGGCGCTGATCGCGCGTCTGATGTTCGATGCCTTCGGTAACGTGCCGGGCGATTGGGGCCAGATCATCGCGGCCCTTGCGGTGATGTCGATGTTCCTCGGTTCGGTCGCGGGCATCGGCCAGCGCAACATCAAGCGTCTGATGGCCTATTCCTCGATCGCGCATATGGGCTTTGCGCTGGTCGGTCTGGCGGCGGGCACGGCCCTTGGCGTGCAGGCGATGCTGATCTACATGGCGATCTATGCGGTCATGAATGTCGGCACCTTCGCCTTCATCCTGTCGCTGGAGCGCGACGGCCGCCCGGTCACCGACATGGACAGCCTCAACCGCTTTGCCAGCGCCGAGCCGCTCAAGGCGATGGCCGTGCTGCTGCTGATGTTCAGCCTGGCGGGCGTGCCGCCCTTGGTCGGGTTCTGGGCGAAATACGGCGTGCTGACGGCGGCGGTCGATGGCGGGATGACCTGGCTGGCGATTGCCGGTGTGATCGCCTCGGTGATCGGCGCGTTCTATTACCTGCGCATCGTCTATTACATGTATTTCGGCACCGAGACCGAGGGCGTGACCAGCCGCATGGGCACCGTGCAATACGCCGCGCTGATCGTGTCGGCCTTTGCGCTGCTGCTGGGGTCGATCACGCTGTTGGGCATCGACGACGCGGCCGCCGTGGCGGCACAGTCGCTGGTCGGTCCGGCGCTGGCCTCGGGTGGGTAACCCTCGGCCGACCTGGCCGCAGGGCGTGGCGCGCCACGTCCTGGACCGCGTGGACAGCACCAATGCCGAGGCGTTCCGACTGGCTCCGACCCTGTCGGGGCCGGCTTGGATCATGGCGCGCCAGCAGCAGGCCGGACGCGGGCGACGCGGTCGGGCCTGGACCGATCCGCCGGGAAACCTGGCCGCGACGCTGGTGATGCGGCCCCAGGGCGGGGCTGCTGATGCGGCGCGCCTGTCCTTTGTCGCCGCGTTGGCGGTGCATGACGCGTTGCGCGACCTGTGCGGGCCGGTGCCGAACCTGGCGCTGAAATGGCCCAATGACGTGCTGCTGAACGGCGGCAAGCTGTCCGGCATCCTGCTGGAGAGCAGCGGCGCGGGCGGGCAGGTGGGCGTTCTGGCCGTTGGCATCGGCGTCAACTTGGCCGCCGCGCCCGATGCGTCGCAGGTCGAGCCTGACGCCCTGCGCCCTGTCAGCCTGGCCGGAGAGACCGGGTTGCTGATCACCCCCGACGATCTGCTGGATGCGCTGGCGGTGCAGTTCGACGCCTGGCACCGCCAGATGACGACTTACGGCTTTGGTCCCATCCGCACCGCCTGGCTGGCCCGCGCCGCCAAGCTGGGCGAGACGATCACCGCCCGCACCGGCACCGACCGCATCACCGGCCGCTTTGACGGCATCGACGAGACCGGCGCCCTGATCCTGACCGGCCCGCGCGGCCGTCAGGCGATTCCCGCCGCCGACATCCATTTCGGGGGCTAAGTCCATGCTGCTGTGTATCGATACCGGTAATACCAACACGGTCTTCTCCATCTGGGACGGCACGCGGTTCCTGGCGCATTGGCGCATCCGCACCGACCACCGCCGCACGGCGGACGAATATTACGTCTGGCTGTCCACCCTGATCGCCGTCCAGAAATTCGAGCTGCAGATCGACGCCTGCATCATCAGCGCAACGGCGCCGCGGGTGGTCTTCAACCTGCGGGTGCTGTGCAACCGCTATTTCGACACGCGCCCGCTGGTGGTGGGCAAGCCCGACTGCCTGCTGCCGGTCGAGCCGCGCGTCGATACCGGCACCACCGTCGGTCCGGACCGGCTGGTCAACACGGTGGGTGCCTTCGATCGCCACGGCCCGGACCTGATCGTGGTCGATTTCGGCACCGCGACCACGTTCGACGTGGTCGATGTCGACGGGGCCTATATCGGCGGCGTCATCGCGCCGGGGGTGAACCTGTCGCTGGAGGCGCTGCACATGGGGGCGGCGTCGCTGCCTCATGTCGATGTGACGCGGCCCGCGACGGTGATCGGCACGAATACGGTTGCATGTATCCAGTCAGGCGTGTTCTGGGGATATGTGGGATTGGTCGACGGTATCGTGGGTAAAATCCGCGCCGAGCGCGACCGCACCATGAAAGTCATAGCCACTGGCGGGCTAGCGCCATTGTTCGATCAGGGGTTCGACCTGTTCGACGCAATTGAAGACGATCTGACGATGCACGGGCTTCGGCTCATTCACGATTACAACAAGGAGATGGGAAATGGCTGAACGCCTGATCTATCTGCCGCTCGGCGGAGCGGGCGAAATTGGCATGAATGCCTATGTCTACGGCTATGGCCTTCCTGGCAAGGAACGGCTGATCCTGATCGACCTGGGGGTGACCTTCGGCGACATGGAAGGCAGCCCTGGCATCGACCTGATCATGCCCGACCTGACCTGGCTGGAGAAGAACCGCCACCGGCTGGAGGCGATCTTCATCACCCACGGCCATGAGGACCATATCGGTGCCATCGCGCATCTGTGGAAGCGTCTGGACGTGCCGATCTATGCCCGCCGCTTCACCGGGACGCTGGTCCGCCTGAAGATGGAGGAGCATGGCCTGCCGACCGAGGTGGTGAACATCACCGAGGTCCGCCCGGCCAAGACCGAGCTGGGCCCGTTCAGCGTCCAGTTCGTGCCGATCAGCCATTCGATCCCGGAAAGCAGCGCGCTGATCATCGACACCCCGGCGGGTCGCATCGTGCATACGGGCGATTTCAAGATGGACGTGACCCCGGTCGTGGGCGACGCCTTTGACCCGGTGGGCCTGTCCCAGATCGCGGCCGAGGGTGCGGGCGTCAAGGTTCTGGCCTGCGACAGCACCAACATCTTCTCGACCCATCCCGGCCGGTCCGAGGCGGTTCTGGCCACCCCGATCCTGGAATGGGTCATGGCGCAGCCGAACATGGTCGTGGCCACGACATTCGCCAGCAATGTGGCGCGACTGCGCACGCTGGCGGATGCCGCGCGGGCCTCGGGGCGCAAGATCTGTTTGCTGGGCCGGGCCATGCGCCGCATGGTCGGCGTGGCGATGGATTCCGGCGTGCTGAAGGATTTCCCCGACACGATCGGTCCGGAAGAGGCCGCCAAGCTGCCGCGCAACAAGGTGCTGCTGCTGGTCACCGGCAGCCAGGGCGAACGCCGCGCGGCCAGCGCGCAGCTGTCGCGCGGGCGCTATCTGGGCCTGTCGCTGAAGGAAGGCGACAGCTTCCTGTTCAGCTCCAAGACCATCCCCGGCAACGAGAAATCGGTCGGCCGGATCATGAACGCCTTCAGCGAGGCGGGCGTGGATGTCTGGGATGCCGATGACGGCCTCTACCACGTGTCGGGCCACGCGAACCGGCCCGACATCGAGGCGATGCACGACCTGCTGAAGCCCAAGGTCGTGATCCCCATGCACGGGGAGCACCTGCACCTGCGCGAGCATGTGCTGCTGGCCCGCGCCAAGGGCATGACCGCCGAGATCGTGACGAACGGCATGATGATGGACCTGACGGGCGACCGCCCCAAGGTCTGCGACCAAGTCGAGACGGGGCGTCTCTATCTCGACGGCAATCAGCTGATCGGGTCGATGGACGGGGTCGTGCGCGACCGGATTCGCATGGCGCTGAACGGCCATGCGATGGTCAGCGTGATCGTGGACGAGGACGACAACGTCCTGCCCGATGCCTGGGTCGAACTGATGGGCCTGTCCGAGCGGACGCGGTCGGGTGGCGAACTGGCCCGCCAGATCGAGGCCGAGCTGTCCGAGTTCCTCGAGCGTGCCGATGCCCGCACCGTGCGCGACGACGGCAAGATGGACGAGGCGATCCGCAAGATCACCCGCCAGGTGTCGATGGAGGAGATCGGCAAGAAGCCTGAGGTCACCGTCAGCATCAGCCGCCTGATGGCCGACTGACCAGCACCCCGGTTGCGTCCCGCGACGGGCCGGGGGGCCGGCCCCCCGGACCCCCCGATGTCGCGCGGATCGCGCCGGGAGCTTGGTCATACCGCAGGGGCGCGCGGGGGCTTGAAACCCTGCCTGTCATGCGGCAAGCCGCGCGGATGAGCGACACACCCGAATCCCCCTTTGATCCGAACCCGCCGCACCGGAACTTCTACGGGCGCCGGCATGGCAAGACCCTGCGCCAGAGCCAGAAGGGCTATCTCTCCGAGGATCTGGGCGATCTGCGGCCCCGCGGGATCACGGTCGAGGACAATCCTGCCCGTGCGACCGTCGATCCTCAGGTCATCTTCGGCAATGACAATCCGGTCTGGCTTGAGGTCGGCTTCGGCGGGGGCGAGCACATGGTGCATATGGCCGCCACCAATCCCGGCATCAACATCATCGGCTGCGAGCCCTATATCAACGGCGTGGCGATGCTGCTGGGCAAGATCCGGGCTGCGGGGGTCAGCAATGTCAGCGTGCATCCGGGCGATGCGCGAGACCTGATGGACGTACTGCCCGATGCCAGCATCCAGCGCGCCTTCCTGATGTATCCCGACCCCTGGCCCAAGGCGCGCCATCACCGGCGCCGCTTTGTGACGCCCGAACATCTGCTGCCCTTGGCGCGCGTGATGCAGCCGGGCGGTATTTTCCGGGTGGCCAGCGACATCCCCGATTATATTCGCCAGACCCGCGAGGAAGTACCGCCTGCGGGTTTCGAGATGATCGATGACACGCCGGTGGCGTGGGGTGACTGGATCAGCACGCGCTATGAGCGGAAGGCTCTGCGCGAGGGACGGCCGCCCCATTACGTGACCTTCCGCCGCCTGTAGCCGAGAGAGGCATCGGCCTGCACGCTAATTGTGGGAGTTCGGCTTATTGCGGCTAGATGCACACCTTGCCAGCCCGCGCCGTATCGCGGGGGGGGGCGGTCCCGTCCTGGTAGCATCCTGTCATGGTAGGCTCTCAGGATCGCCATTGGCCAACGCACCATCCCCAGATCAACAGATGCTGTCGGCGTGACGGACCAAGTGCTGGTTGGACGCTGTGGGGGCCTGCGATCAAACCCTTCGATCCGCCGTATCGCCAAGGTGAGTCAGGTCTCTACGCCTTTCGTTCGTCAGCTCCTGTCCGAAAGTCGCCCAGAAACACAAGCGCTGCCAGTTGAGTTGCCGCCGATGTGGGCCTCCCGCTTGGCGCCTATGCACGGACACCGTTGGTCGGTGACATCGACCTTCGAACAGACCCGCGGAAATGTCACCTGATTGGTCCTGGAGATCCTGCTCAGTTGCCTCTTGTGCGTGAGGGGAAGGGGGGTGTTCGTCTGCGGGTGCCCGCCAGTGCGGATCGCGACGGGCCGATCACGACTCGTCCGATGCACGGGTGCAGGGGAGGAGTGCCTTTGCCCGGTGTTTCTGAAGGACCGACCGGCTGGAGACACCAGCCACAGCAACAGGTTGGACTCGGGGCGCCGAACGGCGCCGTGCCGGTGAGCCAGGATTCCGCGGGCATACCTCTGCGCGACGGGCGGTTCGACGTAATGGCGTTGCTCGGCCCGCAAGAGCCGCAGAAGCAGTCCAAGCGCGCCGAGCGCTCGGTGATCGGTCTTCCGCCGCGCTTGTCGAAATGTTGGGGTTGGTGCCAGGTCCGCGTGGCACTGGCAGTGCGGAAAATATGGACGGGAAACCTCCCGGCAGGGACGGGAGGCGATGCTGGTATGATAAAGAGGCCTCTGGGGAAATGACAGCGGTCGGTTCCCGAGGAACACCTGTGGTTGAAAGAGAGCCTCCAAGACGATGGCGGCTCTCTGATGTCATTTTTTACCGTGGTGACGGGCGCCGAGCCGGCCCCTTCACTCGACGGTTACGGATTTTGCGAGGTTTCTGGGCTGGTCGACGTCGGTGCCCTTTGCGACGGCGGTGTGGTAGGCGAGGTATTGCATCGGCACCGCATAGAGGATCGGCTGGAAGATGCCGCCTCCGGGGGGC